>JAIEEY010000472.1 GCA_029067205.1 Lachnospiraceae bacterium | reverse complement strand
ATACTCCACTGTGTGTGTCAATTCCCTTAATCGGATATGCTCCATTTCTACGGTATCCTTCCACAGCCCGCTAAAATCAAGGGTTCCAGAGCTCATTTTTGCAGGTAATTGTCTGAATATTCTGAAAATGACCTTTTTCAGCCCGATTTTTTGTCTTTTCAAAAATTGTACTTATATCAATACAATTTTCTATGTGTTCTATTCTAGCACATATTCCGTTCCCTTTCAATATAAAAAAGACCTGTTCCAAAATTTCGTGAAACAGGTCTTTGAAAATTTATCTACCTGTGCGGTTGGAAAAATGTCTACTTCATAATATATATTTATTCGGTATAAACCTATTTTACTGCATAAATATACATATATATCAAATATATGCATATGATCTTGGATAAGACATCAACTTAAAATGAACGAAAACCATAGAAACACTAAATATGAGTTCATAATCGTAGTTTCAACCGCACAGGTGGAAATTTATTCTCATTTAAAATGTCATACTTGTTTAAATGTCTGTCTTGTCAATGGTCCGCATTTTTTATCCTGTTGCAGTTTCAGCCTTACCTGTGCTACTTCAAGCGCTCTGTCTGATGCAGATCCCCATTTGCCATCGATCTGTCCTGCATCGGGGATTCCGTCCTTGTCCAAAAGCAATCCAAATCTCCACAGGTGCCACTGTACCCACTTGACATCATCCCCATACATAAGGGATCTCCCTGCTGTGTAATATATTGTCCGTGTCGGTTCTGGATATGGATTATCAGATGCCTTAATTTTCCCTGGATCCTGAGATACTTCCTCTGCAGGTGAAGCTGCTGGTTCAGGCATTATGTCAAGATAAACCTTATTTAGATCAAGCAGCTTTGAAGTTACGCCGTATGTTGCCCCATCTCCCGAAGAACTATACTGCCACAGGTATGGTCTTCCTTGTTTCCCTTTATTCGCATAATTACCTATGTTTAATGAATACTTTGCGAACCAGAGCGGATACCTTGATATAAGCTGTGGATTAAACTTCCCTGACTGGATATAGTCCTGATTGGAATAAATCCCTGGCTCATATCCAGCCACCTCTACCTCTTTATTGAAGGTGTCTACCATGTTAGATCGTGCATCTGGTGTCAGTGTCCCTGCATATCTGTCACTGTCGTACTCCCAGTCAGCCCATACACCGCATTCAATGTATTCTTTATAAGGCGCAATAACTTCTAAGCATTTTTTCGCATTATTTCTGACACTTGTCATATCCCGTGCATAAATAAACCAATATACACCAATTGCAAGCCCTGCCTTTATCGCCCCATTGATGTAACTGATAAACCGCTTGTCCACCGTAGTCCCATAACCAGCCCTGATAATTACTACTTTTATACCTGCCGCCTTCATGATCTCAAAGTCGATGTCCCCTTGATAATATGATATATCGCAACCATCAATGAAGATCATGCCCGCTTGTATGAGCTTCATTACTTTTTTAATTGCCATATCCCATCCCTCCTGTAATAACTTCCTGCCGCCTTCTAATCTCATCGGCATACTCTTCATTGATGCGCTCTATCTCCCCTGTCTCTACCTCCGCCATATTTGCAATGTCTTCAACCGATTCACCATATGCAAGCGCCTTAATTACTTCCTGTCTTGTATCTTCGTTCATTTCTCTTTTCCTCGCTTTCTGACATTTATTTTTCCTGCTGCCTGTATTCCTCCATGCCACCCGTTGTACTATTTCCGGGCAGATCGTCCGTATCCGGCAGCTCATCTGTATATTTCCCCAGAAACTCTCTTACTTTCCACCATACTTTTTTGACGGGAAGTCCACAAAGCGCCATATTCTTAAAAATGCTCACTACCTCATAAGCAATATAAAGAAGTGCAAAGAATTCAGCCACGCCCACACTCGTGATCCCCAGCTGACTCCGTACTGCTTCCGGGATAAAACCAATAAGATTAACTTTTATCAGCATATCGATAGCCAGCATAAACACCAAAGAGATCAACATCCCCACCTTCCGGATAGCACCATCAATCCCTGCACAGGAATTAAATTTCTTTTCCCTTATTGCCCGTAATACTCCGAAAATTGTATCAAATACAATTGCAAGCACTACCAGCTCCATGACCTTGTTATGTGCTGCCGTTTCAATAAATTTCATAATTTCCATGTGATAAGTCTTTCCTTTCCAAAAAGACCTCTATACAGAACTTTATTGCTCTATATGGAGGTCTTTATAAAATCGTGTTATTAAGTTGTATGTTTATTCTGCATCCAGTAGAGCCTGCGTCTGTGCACGCCACATTGGCGGAACCTGTTCGATGCTCATAAGATCCGCTTTAATACGTTTATAATAGATAACTGCCATAACTATTCACCTCCTTTCAATGCTGCGATTTCTTCTGCTATTTCTGTCACAGCCTCCATAATGACGCTTACATTATCTCCAAGTTCCATCATGCCAGCTGCCAGTTCTGCATTCGTTGGCACTGCTTCCGCTTCTGCTGCCTCCCTTTCCGCCGCCTCTTTTTCCGCTGCCTGGACAGCCACAATCTCAGCGTATTTGTCCGCATCAAACACCCACTTTTTGCCGTCCCAATAACATGCCCGTGCCTTATTGGGATCTGCATAGGGTGGTAGTTCCGTACATTCAATATTGCCGTTTTCAGCAACATAAGAATAATAGTAGCTTCTATTCCTAGACTCATCTAGGACAATAATTACATTATATTTCATAAAATCTCCTTTCTGTGCCCCTATTGGGGCTGATTAATGGTTATATGTGGTCAGATAAATAGCAATCAGCACCGTACAACAGAAACAACACTGTCCATATTGTAAATACCTACCCACTGATTATCCTTGATTACAATAAAGCACTTTCCGTCATACTTGTAATCTGTATACTCTTTCTTTTTCCATTTGCAAATTTTTCCGTTCTTGAATGTAATCTTAATCATATAAAAATCTCCTTTCTAATGCCCCTGACAGGGCTTGTTAATTAGTTGCGTATGGTCAGATAAATAGCAATTTGTCAAATTGCGAATATGTGGATGAAATAAACTATGTAATTAACAATACTACAGTAAATGTATCAATACCAACTAAGAATGATGCGAAATACTTATTGTTGGTAACGACTACCAATAGCAGCAGCGTCACTAATGTTGGTGAGTTAATAATAGATGGCGCAAAAATTGATGAGGTTGTTAAAAACGAATTTAAACAAGTTTCGTCGGAATCTACCAAATTTTGTAGATTTTATACGGCAAAAATAACAGCAACATCTGATGTTTTGATCGTAACTCATAATACAAGCCCCTACACCGGGGGCAGGGCGATACGAGCAACTTTATTTAGCTTATAATCAGAGTTTAATTGCCAAATACAATAGCCCTGTCGCAACCTGTTATAGTAACTGATTTACCAGATATAGTTACCCATCTATCAACATAATCAACATAATTATACGTCGCGCTCATTGTTGGTACGGTATCATCAGTGCTCTTAACCATAAAATTGGGCTTGCCATTAGTACCGCCGTTAACCCATGCTGCCACAAAGCAAGGCGTAAACGATAGCGAATGTGTTCCAGCCGATGTTATAACAGCGCGCTGATACTGCTGAGTTAAATTGCTATTTGCCGTCCTAACTTTTGAGTTTTCATCGTAGTGCCCAGCAGGCATTTCAAAATATGTATAATCACTATCCTGAGTTACATTTGTTGCTTCAACCGTCACTCCTGTTCGCCTTGGTATAGTCCCCGTTATCTGTTCTCCTGCGGCATCATGAGCAGTATAGCCCTCTAAAAGCACTGCTTCCGTGACGGTATCCTCTGATGTATTGGTCATTTCCAATACTTTATCTATCAATTCTTCCAATGTTTCGCTTGTATCCGCCTGCATCCCCATAGCAATAAGATTAGATACAAGTCTCTGCTTCTTCTCATTGCTAGATTGAAAAACCTCGTCTAGCTTCTTTTGCACTGCGCCTATTTCTTCCAAAGTGTTTGTTGATTTCCAAGACTCAGCATTCCATTCCCCTTCGGTATCCTGCACACATTTATACAAAGTCCCATTATGCAAGCAATAATCTCCACTTTTATAAACACTTTCACTTTCATATTCAGCAGCAGCACCCGTCTTTTCTTCTAATTTTTTAATCAACTCATGATTAATAAGCGTGTTCTGCAAAAGCTGGATTGGCGCTGCATTTAAAAGCTGTGCATTTCCCGGATCCGAAACATCGGTAATCCTAATTGTGTCAGAAAACCTGGGATTCTTTTCTGTGTAGTCTCTCATGTCCCACCCTCCTACATAGTATCATTTACTTTAAATGTAAAAGCAAAATCATTATCTTTTTCTTTCTGTGCAAAGTGTTTAATTGTAACCAGATCTCCGTCTTCATCCACAAGCGCAAGCTCACTGATTTTTTCCCCTGCAAGTTCATCCTCCCCCAATTCACAGATGTATTTAATCTGTGTATCGCTCACAATCTCATGCAGGTCAATATCTTTTCGGTAAATCTCGTTATTTAAATATTGCTGTTCTTCTGTCAGCTCAATCACATTTCCACCTGCATCCACTCCCCCACTCCCAAATGCCATCTGCACAATCTTAGGCAATTGTGCTTCCCCTGCCCTTGCAAGCAGTATTTTTCTTTTTGCTGCTATTGTTGTTATTGCTGCCATATTTATAATTCCTCCTCTCTTAGTTCCGCATCAAGAAGCCTGCTTCCATCCAATTTTACTGAACCGTCTAAAAACCATAAATCTTTTTTAGATGTCAGTTCCACACTGTCAGATTTTATCCCTGCATTCTTTACAAATGTTTCTAAGTCCATAGATATCTGCTGTGGATATAATTCGACGTTAAGAAGCCTGCTTCCATCCAGTTTTACTGAACCGTCTAAAAACCATGCATTTTTTACATTTCCCCGGATGCGTATAGATGTTTCCATCTCCAATGCTTTATGCGTCTCCAAAAATTGCAGTATCGCACTGATTTCTGACGAAAACTCCATAGATATATTTAACGGCATAAATCCATCCAGAATATTGTATATTAATTTAAGATTAGACACGTTGTCCCCAACTTTCGTCCATAATCTCCCTGCATCAGGATCTATAATTAATTCTACATCTGCATAAGTTTTTAAAAGTTTCTCCAGTTCTGACAGACTCATTTTCTGCCTGTTTAAGACAGACAATAAATACAATCTCCTGTCGTCAAGCTTTTGTTTTGTATCTGTCGTTATCCCCAGCATCTTTTCAAATCTGCCTATCCCCTCCTCATTTGCAGTAAAAATAAACATATTTCCTATTGTTTCTGCCATTCTTCTTCGCAGCTTAGAAAATTCTATATCCTCCGCCCTGGCAATCTGCTGTATTTCTTTTATCTGTCTTATTATCTGCGGATAATACTCTATGATTGCTGTCTCCATACTAACTCACCCCTAACAGGTATCGCATTAGTGTCCAATAAAACATTTTCTGCATTACCATTTAATTTTGTATCTTTTATATCTACAACCCCCTCAACTGATGCAATTACAGTATTTATCCTTAAAATTCTGACTATTACATAATCTTCATTTTCCCAGCTTTTTGCCAGATCTAAAAAATAATCATCTATCCGTGACTCCATCGTTGGGATTATATCTTCAAGTGTATATCCTGTATCTACTGTTATATTTGTTTCAATATCTATTTCTGCTGCCAGGCACGGACAAATATCCACAATATGGAATATCGCCGCTTTTCCTTCGCCTTCCCCCTGTTTCCCGATTGGATCCATGATTTCCTGCACATCTTCAACCAGCGCATCGCTTGGCACTTTATATAAACTGTTTAAAAAGTAGATTTTAATTCTTTTTTCCTGTTGTGTTACCCTGTAGATTTTACAGGCTCCAACGCCTTCTATTTCACGCATTATCTGTTTGTATTGTGCTCGGTTTCCCCCGGTCGCCTGTGTCTGTGTTAGTGCAGAAAAATAACGTGCCCTGAAAGTCTCTGTTTCCTCCTCATCACGAGCCGGAACTAAAAGTTCTGTTAATTCTCCATACTCAAAACCGTCTATGTATTCAATTGGCAGCAGTTCCTTTTGAAAGATATTTCCTTTCGTGCCAATCTGCTCACACATAAGCCTGTATGTTTTTGGTGCCATTTTTTCGATGCATTTATAACACAGTTCTTTGGACGAAAAACGCTGGTTCAATTCCACATCTATATTAAATTCCGCTTTCCATATGGCATAGGAGGGCGACAAAGGCTCTATCCCCCTTTCCTTTGCCCTTAATAGCAGGTGCTCCCTGTCTGCTGTTTCCGCATACCCATTTTGATCGATCATACCCAGCTCAATATATGCCTGCTCAAATTCTGCCGCTGCACCCCTAAGAGCATGGTCTATCAGTGTCCCTTCTTCGATGTTTGTACCCGGCTCTATCGATGCTTTCATATCAATTATAATGTTATTCTGCGTCTTATCTTCAAACAACATACTGTGCCCCCTTTCACGCCGTCGCTATTCCTGCAATCAATTCTATATCTCCGTATATCGTGCCTGCCGTAAATGATATGGTGAGAGTATCGCCCACCATATTTATGCCAAATTCTGTTATGCCTTGTATATTCTCATTTATAAGCAGACAATCCTCTGTCATCCGCAATGTCTCCGCTGCTATATATTCCTCAGTATATCCCTGCCCTATAAGATCTTCAAATTCGCTGCCATAATCCCATGTATAAATATAATGCCTGTAGCGTGGTGTATGCAGTGCAAGCCATATCCAGACCTTTATAGCCTCTTTTCCTTCAACAATCCTTCCTGTTAACTGTCCTGTCTTATAATCGATCTCGTATTCTTTTGGTTCAGTCTTTTTTTCTTTTTCACTTATTGTTATGTTATTTCCCACAAAGGAAGGAAACAAACCCATACTTACACCAGCCTTTCCAAAATAATATAACATTCATCATCAACCCTGTAGACTGCTACCTTATCACCGCTCTTCAATGGTTCAATAAATGTTTCCTTATCCTTTTTGGACGGATTCTCTTCACACACTGCATAATGATAACCAGTATTCAGATGTTCGGCTACAAGCAAATCACTGCCCGATAATTGCAATTTCCCAATCCTGCAGCTTCTCTCTCCTGTCATTATTCCAATCTGAATTGGAGCTGTATTATCTTTCTTCCCTTCATTCCGCATTACATTCAATATTTCTTCGTATGCATTCATGATCTGTCTCCCTCCTACTCCACACTCTCCTTTTCATCCATGAGGTTCTTAAAATTCAATTCCAGGTTCATGATATGGGTTCCGTTCTCCCATATGTGTGTATCGCTGTCAATCCAGAATATCCCGTCCAATCCGGCTGCCCTGTCCTGCACTTCAACTGCATTTCCAGCAATGCAATTGAGATCACCATCTATTCCGTCAAGTGTTACTTTCTTTTCAATACCGACAAACATATTCGTAGCTGCCGTTACCTCGTTGATGCCCTTTTCTTTTTTATATACCTGCTGATAGATTCCATATTTTTGAATCCAGTCATCGTTTTTTACTTCCCCGACCTGCTTTCCAGTGTCATTAAAAATCTTTACAACATTTACCATGTTTTCAATTGTTTCCTGATATGTGGTGTTTGATATGTTGTATTCTTCTGCCAGTACAAAATTCTGTACCATGGTTCCTTTGATTTCTACTGATAATTTTGTTCCATTCATGCGACATATATAAAGATCTCCCGTCTGCCTTGATGCCTTTGTGTATGCCTGCATGATTGTATCGTAAATCGTGCTGCCGTCCACGATCATTTTTTTGATCGGCGCCCTGCTTGCTGCAATCTCTCCAGTTTCTATTTCAAAATCGGCACAGACCTTCCGTGTGATGTCCTCGGCTGTTGTATTCTCAAAATTATAAACTGCCGTACTTCTCAGCAGGTGAACCAGTAAGTCCATGCAGCTATATGTCACAGTTCCATACTGACTCAATTTTTCAGCTGTTATGACCTCCCCGAAAAATATACTTTCCCCATTTTCATACAGCTTTATGATATCGCCTGCACCGATATTGATGTTCAGATTATTCATGTATATGTCATCCGGGGCATTAAGAACTGTTATCTCCGCAGTGCGTGCAGCCTGCGACACACTCCCGCCCCATGAAACGCTTGTCACCGCCTCTGTTATATCCGATATATATGACTGACCACCATTCCTATGTATCCACTCTATTTTCATACAATTATCACCAACTGCTGCCCCGGATAGATCAGGTTGGGGTTACCTCCTATCGTTCCTTTGTTTTGTTCATATATCGCTTTCCAGTTTGCACTGCTTCCGGTCAGGTTCTTTGCTATTTTACTCAGGTTGTCACCTTTTACCACCGTGTATGTAGTACTACTTACTTCTTTAGCCTGCTTTTCTGTCGCAGCAGGTGTCACTTTACCAGAAAGTGTTTCTTTCTCCGGCTTTGTCCTTATCTTTACTTTTTTGTATTCCTTAAATTCCAATGTAAAATTAATGTCTTTGCTGCCATCATTTTCACCCCATGTAAAGTTTTCTATCGTACAGTCTATGTTGACCGGAGTCCCGGTCATTGTTAAACGCACGATTCCATTATTTTTCATTTTTTCTATTAACTTCACGCTTTCCATGGGTGTTGGAAACGACATATAATCGCAAAAGCTATATTTCTGTGACGGAAAGAGAGAGGAAAAGGAAATATTTTTCAATTTCCTCTTCCCCAACAGATTTATCTCCCCAAGTGAATTAATAACTATCTGTGTGTTATTACTTTCACTTGTCAGTTCATATTCTGGTGGCAGAACTGCAAACCTGAATTTTGTCCTGCCCTGTCTTAACCAAATTTCCAATCCTGTCACCTCCTATGCTGTACCTGTGTTAAATGCTATTTTCTTTAACTTATACGCTAATGCCTCCGCTATACGGTCTATATCTTCCTCGCTGCGCACCTCTATTTTGTCTGCCAGTTTTTGAATATTGATCGAAACAGAGCCCGATCCGCTCCGTGCTCCTTCCATACGCGCTATTTCTATACTTTTGTCGTGCGGGTATACCCTGGATCCTTGTGGAAGATCAACAATCTCACCTCCCCTGTCGTGGATCATTGCCATACCGCCCTTCCAATTATCAGTACCTCTATACAACATTGGTATCGTTGGCACATTGATTTTAAAAGACTGTCCTCCTATTCCTGGTACCCAGTCCGGGATTGTCAGTCCCAACTTATTAATGCCAGATATTGCACCGTTTATGATGCCAATAACTGCGTTGATCGGTGTCTTGCATAATGCAACCAGACTTTCAAAAACGCCCTGGAATATTGTTTTTATGCCTTCCCATGCCTGCCGCCAGTTTCCAGTAAATGCGCCTGAAATAAACATTGCCAGACCATTAAGGACAGTTTTAATACCCCCGATCAGCGGTTCTATTGACCGCACAAATCCCTCTATGCAACCTTTTGCCGCATTGATAGCAACATCCCACGCGCCTACAACAAGATCAAACGCACGCGCAATTTTATTTACTACACTCTCAGGGAGGAATGTTGAAACTGCACCCACGACAAAATTTTTAATGGCATTTATTTTCGTTTTAAAGATATTGCCTACAGTGTCCACAATACCGCCTGCGGTCATCTGGAACCCTTTCAGCGCCGTTTTTATGTCTCCGCTGAATATCCCCTTGAACATTGTGCCTATGCCCTTGAAAATCGTTGTAATGCCTCCGAATATTGACTTTACATCCTGTATGAGTCCGCCAAACATTGCCTTTAGTCCTGATACCACAGCCTTTATCGCTGGCAATGCTGCATTAAAAGCATTTATCAGTCCATCTGCCACACTTGGAGGAAAAATACTGTTTAAGCTATCTCGGAATCCCTGTGCTGCATTATCCCAGTCTCCGGCAAATGCACCCGTAAAGAAACTTAGCAGCGCATCAAATACTTGAAGTCCCTGGTTAACTGCCGTAACAATTTTGTCGAATGCTGCTATTGTACCGCCTACAAGCACCTCAAACATGCTGTTCGCTTCTAATTCTGCTGCTCCTGCTTTGATGTCACCTGCAATTTTCCCCGCTATACTTCTGACAGAGTTCGCGATTGATGAAAATTTATTTTTAAAATTCTCAATCGAAGATCCTGCTTTCTCGAATACATTTTTAAACCAGCTGCCAACGCCTGATAAAAATTCCCTGACCTTATCCCAATTTTTTATAATCAACACTGCTGCCACTGCGATTGCAGCCAATACTCCGATTACGATTCCTGCGGGGCTTGTAATCACACCTATAATTCCGCCAAAATTGGCTATTGTTTTGGTGATCGTTCCAAATGTTTTTACCGCTTTCCCTACTGTAGAAATAATCTTTCCGAAAATCATTACCACCGGACCGACCGCTGCCGCAATTCCCGCCCACTTTACTATGTTATTTACCTGTGCATCGCTCAGACCATTTATGTAATCTGCTGCCTTTTGTATCCATGAAACTGCATCTTTTACATAGGGCATCAGCTTATCGCCTATTGTTATCAATATTCCTTCTGTAGCAGACTTTAGAAGAGTTATCTGTCCATTCAGATTATCAAGCTGGGTTTTTGCCATTTCCCCAGCAGAACCTTTTGAACCGTTGATTGCTGCTGTTAACTTGTCAAAATCTTCTTCACTTGCATTTACGATTGTCAAAAGCCCTGCCATACTCTGCTTGCCTGCTAAAGTGGTTGCTGCTGCTGCTTTTTCTGTTTCTGATAATCCCGAAAATGATGATCGCAGGTTATCCATTACCTCCGCAAAACTTTTCATATTTCCGCTGCCATCCGTTAGGCTTATGCCTAACTTTTTCATAATTTCTGCTTGCGAATCTGTCGGTTTTGCTAAATTTGCTATTGTATTTTTTAGGGTTGTACCTGCCATACTCCCCTTTATTCCGGCATTACCCATAATTCCAATTGCTACGGAAATATCCTCTATGCTGTATCCCATTGCACCTGCCGTTGATGCACAATACTTAAATGTTTCCCCCATAAGAGCAACATTTGTATTTGCATTTGAAGATGTAGCCGCCATAACATCAGCAAATCTGCTACTTTCCTTTGCTGTCATTCCAAACGCTGTTAATCCATCTGTAACAATATCCGATGTTGCTGCCAACTCCTCACCCGAAGCGGCTGCAAGATCCATAATTCCTGCAATACCATCCATCATATCAGCAGTTTTCCAACCTGCCATAGCCATATATTGCATAGCCTGCGCGCTCTCACTTGCTGAAAAAGCAGTTGTTGCCCCCATTTGTTGCGCCTTTGCTTTTAGTATGTTCATAGCAGTTTCTGTTGTATCAGCCCCTTCTTTAAATGAAAGTCCCATTTCTCCTGCTTTTTTTATTATTCCTGAAATTTCATCATCTGCTACAGCTCCCGAAATTGCCCCGACCTTTGACATTGAAGCCTCAAAATCAGCAGCAGTTTTTACTGCCGCCGTTGCTACTCCGGCGATCGGAAGAGTTACCGCCTTTGTCAATGTAGCGCCGACATTGGCGATTGTTTTTCCGGCGTTTTGGATCTGCTTTCCAGCTTTTATTGCTCCATTTCCCATTTGGCGCATATTCCGTATCACTTCTCTTGATGGTCTCGTAAAACCATCAATAAACTGTATCGCTGTACTGATAACCCTGCCCATGTCAACCACCTCCAATCGCTTTTTGTATCTGCTTGTTTCTTTCCTCTTTGTCCCTTAGTTCCTGACGCATATATGCCCGTGCTACACGCTTTTGTCCTTCCGGAAGATTCATGTATTCAAACGGCTTCCAATTTTTAAAGCGATAGTGAAGATAATCCATGTTTACTTCCCTGTCGCTTTTGATGAGTTTTTTACTTCTTTATCCGTTTCCTCATCATCACGAAATCCGCTTAGTTCTGCGATCGCCATTGCAATCTTATAAACATCTCCTTTAAAGATCTTTTTAGCCGCATCCGCAGGTGTTGCTACTCCTAAATGCTTTAACAGCGCATCATCTTTCAGGTTTGGCTCAACAATTCCCGCTGCTGTAATCTTCGCGTTTGTGTCAAATCCCCTGCCATAATCATAATTTCCATCATCGTCCAGACCACTTGCAGTTAAAGCTCCGTAAATATTGCCATCTACAGCCTGTATAGTTACTTTTGTCTCGACTCCCAAGAGGTTTGATAACTGTCTGCTCACAAGCTCTTTCTTCTCGAGCTTGTCAAATTCCTTCTTGTCCACTGCCATCAGCTTTTCAACTAAATTCATGATTCATATTCTCCTTTACAAAATTAGCAATAAAATAAGGGCGCATTACACGCCCTCTGTCACTTGTCTAAATAGCATCCAATACGTCCCAGTCCTCAAACGTGAAGGAATAACTCTCTTCACCCATCTTTCCCGCTTCCCAGTCCGCCAGTATGAGCTTGTCAAACAGGCACCCATACAATGCCACGCGCTCTGCACCTAAAGCATCTGGATCATTTATATTTGAAACAATTGTACAGGTCATCATTTTGCCGCGTTTGAAATACTGGCTCATTTTTTTCATGATGGTGCTGTTGATCTTATGCAGCTTTATTTCTCCTTTCAGTTCCAGACCAGTCATTTTCTGCCCTTCCTGCAGTTTCTGCACCATTGAGATTGCTGTCTTCTTTTGCGTAACCTCAGCCTTTAATGCTGTCACCTGTGCAAGATATTCGCCATCAAGCCATACCTCGCCAAATGTTCCGTTGATGACCTGCTCCGCCTTAAATTCTCTTGGCATATTCTTCTTACCTCTCTTTCTTAGATATAAATAGGCATTTTAATATCTTCAATTGCATCTAGGATTTTTACATTTCCTGTCAAGAATACGCTTGCGCCAGTATCCGCCTTAATAATCTCCTCATCACTGCAATCGTCAACATCTTTTATTGTTCCATCATCAAGCGTTGCCTGTAGTCCCTTCCCCTTAAGATAGATCCGGATTGCCTCCGCGTCTAAACCAACCGCATAACTGCTGATAATATCATCTCGCTTTAACTGCGCAAAATAACTACTGATTGCTGTTATCAACAGGCATTTGTTGGAATATGTATTCGCATATTTCCCTAAGTAACTATCCTGCGCCGTCCTGACAATATCATCATTTATCATGTCCATAGCCTCGACGATCTTTATCTTTTTAAAACTGTCACCCTTGCCGTCAATCGTTGTGACAAAGCTGTTGACACCTCTTACAACCTTTACCTTCTCGCCATCGTAGAAAATGATAAACTCACCTTTGTCCACTGGCGTATCATTATCGGTCAGCCGTGTACAATCCGATAATTCCGACAATGGTGCATATGTACACGAAATCGTCATAGGCGTTCCAGCTATCAGCCCTGCAATTCTAGCGCAGTACTGCTCTGTCGTATAATGCACATCTGACACTGTTTTTTGTCCGTCATTTTCGGTCACTGTTTCCGTCCTGACGATCTTTTCAGTTGTAAAATTAATGATTCCTTCGTTATCTGCTGCCACATTGGGCAGGACTGCCTTGATCTTCTTTTTCTTTGTTTCCCTCATGGACTTGACCCATGCTGCAACATCTTCCCCTTTACCATCTGTTCCCACAGTTGGGATTGCCAGGTAATCAAACCGAATCGTTTCCGCTGCCCTCATTGCTGCCTTGTATCCGGAGTCGGTCGTTTTTGCATCTGCTGTCCCTGTCTTTGTTCTTTTCTTATCTTCCGCCTCCGCCATTCCTGTATCTGTTGTTTCTGTCTCCGCTATCCCTGCTGCTCCCATGCAATATACAAGTACCTTCTTGGGCGCGTTTATATACCCTTTCATGGCAAGCTTGATCTGTTCCATGGTTTCCTTTGACAAATTCTCTGGAATATCGCTTTCTGTTACTACTGTTACAGGATTGGTCGCCGATATTGGCAGTGTGTCCTTTACCCATAGCATGACAATGCCCCTCTCGCCTCGTGTGACCGCCGACATTGCCTTTTCAATAAAACTAATATCAATACTTGGTGCTCCCATTTGTCTGCCTCCTTTTAGCCCTGTGTGATTCCTACGCCTATTTCTGATACAATCTGTGCTGTATCTTCTTTTTGTGTATTCTCTTTATAGTCAATCTCAACACTGATCTGCAAGATGTCCTGATGCTCCCCAGTAAAATCATGAGAGAAATCGCCTACTGTCAGTTTCCGATCGCCAACAGAAAAAAACAGCCCGAAAAGTTCTTTTATTTCGTCAACCTTTTCCAGCTGGTCTAATTCATTCTTTACTTTTTGGAAATATGTTATTTTGATCGTGAAGCTGCCTTTTGCAAAATTTTTTGTTTCTGCCCTGCTGCCTCCGTCTAAAATCTCTGTAAAAAAGCAAGGCTCATCATAATCCTCCGTGATTTCTTTCCCATAAATCTTATATTGTGGCGGCGGATATCTTCCTTTTAACAATCCATTGACTGCTTTCTTGATCTCTGTAAATTTAATTTAAACCACTCTCCTTCAGAATATCGTCAACCATCTTTTCAAAACGTTCTGGCACAATATCCTTGTAGTCATTTCGCGTTTTTTCCATGATGTGTTTTCCTGGCACAAAACCGATTACATGACCATCACGCACCAGGTTGTGACCATTTTCAACCAGATGAAAATGTGGTGCACTGTTCCATACCAATGCCGCCATTCCCAGACGGTCATCAACAATTTTTGAACCCCATTTTTCTCCAATTGATTTCTTCTGGTCTTCTTCCGTTCTGTTCACATGATTCAGTTCTGTCTCTGCGCGTTCCGCTGCTGATGCCTTAAATTCTTTTGCCAGTTTTTTGAGTGTTTTTTTTGCCTGCAAAGGCGCTTTTGTAACTGCCTTTTCTAAATCGCGTTCTAATTCCTCCAGACCTTCAAAACTAAATTCAAAACCATCTGCCATACTTCTTACCTCTTATCTACCTTTTCAGTACATATGATTTCCAACATTTCGTTTTTTTCCCTCACATTAATCACAGAGATAATGTTAAAAACACGATCTTTGAATTTTATGAACATATCCGGCGAAATTCCTTTATGGTATCGTGTTGTTATTTTATAAGTCAGTTCAGGTCTTATCCGCTGCGCCTCTTGATATTCCCTACCCCTTGTCGGTTCCACACTCGCCCACACAGTCTTTACCGCTGTCAATACCTGCTCTGTCTGCAGCAATGCGTTTTCTTTTTCCTCGTATCTGCAGAAAGTAATTCGTTTGTTGGTTCGTCCTATATCCATATCCCACCTACTTATTTTGCAGCTGCAGCATAATTGACTTTGCTGTAAAACTAAAATCTTCTACCACGCCGCCCGCATAGGTTCCTTTACCATTTCCAGCAGGGGAACGCTGTTCGTACCAGTGGGTAATCAGTAATTGCAGATAGATTTTTTCAAGTTCATAGTTAATCTTGTTTCCGTTCTCGTCTGTTTCAGGGTACTCTTTGCCAGTTGCGTTCTTTAAATATTCCTCTGCTGCAATTATCAACGTTTCCAATAACTGATCATCTTCGTCAATGTCAATTCGCGCATACCCCTTTACCTCTTCCAGCGAAATTATCATGCAATACACCTGCCTTTACAGGCGGCGGTCATTACTCCGCCGCCGCTATTCCTTATTACTTGCTCTGTGCAGATTCCTGCTGTGCCATGAAATCGGCTACAACCGCCGCTTTTTCATCTGCTGCCGTTGTTGTCATGGTGTATCCTAATTGGGTTCCTAATGCAATGATCTTTTCGCGTGAAAGTTTTTCAATTTCTGCCTGCGTATATACCTTCGGTTCGTCTGGCTCTGCGCTTACTACGGCTGCAGCGCCGGACGATGTTATGAGATGCTCTGCCATGACGATCGCCTCCTCGTCCACGCTTTGAATGTCTAAACGCTCCCTTACCTTGATACCAGTCTGATCTGTCTTCCACAACTCGCCCGCAACTTTTGAAATGTCGATTGTCAGCGTTTCGCGGTCAAAAATTGTGATTGCCTCTTTCAAGTCACCACAGATGATCGGCACCTTGTAACCGCCCTCTACCGCTTTACTCGGCAATGTCTTATTGCTTACCTTTTTTACGGGATATTTGCCAAATAACAGTGTACTCATAGGCTTTGTTGGATCAGGCTGCATAATATATTTTCCATCCTCATCTTTTAAAGTGTCCAACCAGTTATATCCGTCCTGATTCGTAACTACACGCGCACTTAAAGCAATCGCCGGATCAAGAAGGATATTGAAAATCCTTTTCAGGTCGTCCAATCCCTCAACTGGAACCTCCGCATCCTTGGTAATCTCGTGAACCTTGGCAATAATCATAAAGTTTCTTGTCGCCTTTGCTTTCTTGGCAATCCACTTTTTCAAATAGCCAAGAATGTTCTCCGCTGATTACCTCAAAAGTGCCTCCGTCACATTTAAGATACCACCCTTTTTCTTTCCCTTGTAATCAAGCTTTGCAACTTTCGGCGTTGACACTTCTGTAAAC
>JAIEEY010000471.1 GCA_029067205.1 Lachnospiraceae bacterium | reverse complement strand
GCCGTGGGGCGGAAATTATGGTAAGAATGTGCCGGCAAACAATTACCGTATTGTCAATGTAACGGATCGTTATGCAGAGATTTTGTATTATGCATGGGTATCCGATCCTCATGTCACAGTATGGCGGGAACAGCTTACCTTTAAGATAGAGCATGACAAATGCATCATAACCTCAGAAACGCTTCAGTTTATGGACAGCATTTGTACAGTCGATGAGTTTTATCAGGCATATCCCAATGGCATTACTGGAACTATGATGGACTACTATTCCTTTAATGAAGCAGGAGAAGCTCTGAATAACAATGCAAAGAAAAACCGGGATTCCCAATGGTATGATAAACTGTTTGAACCTGACTCAGCTGCCGTATGCCTGCTTAATATATTGGATAATCCCAATAAAGCCGGAACCTATGTGACAAAATCCGACACAGATGAAAATACTTGCACAGTAACTTTTGAATTTTATGAAGATGGAAGTTCTGTCAGTGTGCAGATGATACAGCCTTATGGTTCAGACGGCATATGGGTTCCATATACAGAGCCTTCCGATACTTTCGACACAGCATCGATCGCACCTTATATTGTCACGATGCAGAACGTGGATGCCTCAATCGCCTATGACACGAAACAGCTCGAAGCATTGTTTCCTGATCATCATGAGTGTGTGTTCAAAGTCACTTTTCCTCAAAATGCAGATATGAATGGAGACGGTGTCACGATTCCTGTAGCGATTGGTACCCCTATATCTCAAAATGTAGACTTGAATGGAGATGGTGTCGAAGAGAAGATTGAGTTTACTGATTTAGGTTATAATGGCGGCGACGGCGGATGTGCACTGACCGTCACAGATACAAAGACTGGGGAAAAGATTCCCCTGCCTGATGGCTATACAGAAGAGAGCGGTTTTCCTATCCGTACTTTTTATTTCATGCAGCAAGGGGAAGAGGATCAGCTTTTGATTCAGCTTGGAGAAGAAAAAAAGTGCCAAATCGTGGCGACAATTATGCTAAACCCGCTATATGACATCTATGAACGAAAGAATCTGTATGTTGAATTCAAGAGAGTCCTTCCGGAACATTCTGGCAAGGTTGCCTCGGCAGATGCTCTGAGTGGATGCAATATTGTCATTTACGATCAGGAAGAAAATCCGGTTATTTTATTAAAAACATACGTTTCAGGATTTTTGGGGCATGCTGACACATTGGGCTACGTCATCACAGAGCTAAGGCTTCAAAAGGATAATACATGGGCTTCAAGACATCATTTCCTGCTGGATAGCTGTTTATGACGTCCCCCATGCAGCAGAGATGCGCAAAATATGTATTATTTCGTCAAAATTGATAAGTGCCGTCTCTTCTTACTAAAAGTGATATATAAAGTTGACACAATACTATTTTAGTGATAGACTATTAGATCATTAGAACAATAAAAATTTTATGAGAAGAGAACTTAAAATGAAGAGAATTGTTAATGTAGGTTTATCTGTTATGGCAGTTACAATGATGACGTTTATGATGTCAGCTTGTGGTTCAAAAGAGAAGGAAACAATCACCGTGGATCTTTCAGTATTTGGGAAAAACGCAGAAGATACACAGTCTCTGGGCGGAACAGATACAGCGCCTTCAAATGATATGGATCCATCTGGCTCAACAGATGGCATGACGGTTGATGAGTGGGTAAATTCAGAGGAAGCTGTTACATTCGTGAAAGCGTTCAACAGTGTGTATGATGAACAGGGCATAACGATGGAAGTAGCGGCTGAAAATGGTACTTTAACGATGATGTTAATCTATTCTGAAGAGGCACTTGGAGCAGATACTGCCGGGCTGACAGAAGAACAGTGGGAAGAAGTGCATACATCGATGCTGCAGCAGTATAATAAGTTCAAAGATCAGCTTGTATCTAGTGGGAATGTATTGAAAGAAGAGGTTGACGCTTCTCTCATACATATTGTGTATAAAACAAGTAATGGCATGGAATTATTCAGTCAGGACATATGATAAAAATATTAACACAGGTGAATAAAAAGAACATCTAATTAGTCAGATCCCATCAATTTTGATGGGATTTTTTGAATGCATTTTCTGTAGTTATGTGTTATACTATCGTGTATAATATGTTAAAGGAGGACGAACTGTTGAAACAGTTTCATATTATAATAAGACTGGTATTGTTTTTGTTTGGCATGATTGGCTGTACTGGATTTATTGTGCCTTTTCTGACAAGGCGGATTCTCAATATCGGAAATCTGGCTGGTCTGCTCGTCTGTGCCGCATTGGTATTATATGCGGTTTTCATGACGAGGATTCATCAGTGGATACAGCTTTTCTGGCAAAAAACAGCAGGTAAGGTGGTTTTGGGCATTTTTGCTGCCGGATTAGCCATAGCATTGGTATTGATCATTGTGATGACTTCCCTCATGGTCAAAGCCGCATATGCCAAACCAGTCGAAAATGCTACTGTGATCGTTCTTGGCTGCAAAGCATATGGGGAGCAGCCAAGCATTATGCTGGAAGAACGCCTGAAGGCTGCCATAAAGTACTTAAATGCAAATCCAGAATCGGCATGTATCGTGTCAGGAGGGCAGGGCGCGGATGAGACAATCTCCGAGGCACAGTGTATGTATCTCTATCTGACGAGTAATGGTATCGCCGCGGAACGGATTTACCTGGAAGATCAGTCCACCACAACACGTGAAAACCTTTCTTTTTCCTATGAGATCATAAAGGAACAGGGACTGAATGAAAAGATAGCGATCGCCACCAACAATTTTCATGAATACAGGGCAGGAAGGATTGCAGATGGCATCGGATTAGAATATGGCGCTGTCTCAGGAAACACAGCTTTGTGGCTTCTGCCGACATACTATGCAAGGGAACTGCTCGCCATATTATATGAATGGGTTTTTTAGAATTTACAGTGTTATTTTTCATCAAAGTGTGCTACAATACTTCTAACATTAATATAGGAGGTATCATATTTATGAAATCTATCATACAGGATATGAAACAAAATTACTTTGTCAATGCGGTTATCATGGTGGTTTTAGGGCTTGTCCTAGTGATCTGGCCGCATATTCTTGGTGTCATGTTGTGCTATGTGCTTGGCGGCGCATTGATATTGATGGGAATCATACAGCTGATCGGTTTCCTGCGCAGTGAGAGGCTTGGTTTTTACAACAAGTTCAGTATGCTGATGGGAATTGTTCTGATCCTTCTTGGCATTTGGATCTGCACGCAGCCACGCATTGTATTATCCATTATCCCAGTGATAGTAGGCATCATCGTGCTTCTTCATGGTCTGATGGATATCCAGTACACACTTGATATCAAGAGAACTGGAAACACGAAATGGTGGATTGCACTGATTGCTGCCCTTCTCACACTTGGAGTTGGTTTGATGCTGGTCTTCAATCCGTTTACAGCATATGAGATCTCAATGATTCTGCTGGGGATCGCCATGCTATATGATGGTGGATCTGATCTGGTTCTATTGGTCTTTGCCTATCTGGCACAGAGAGATACAGACAAGAGAGTGCGTGAGTTCAAAGGCAATGAATAAAATGATTTGATGTCTCAGTTGACGGCTTCTGATATTCCTTCGGAAGTCGTCTCATTTTCTGCATTCTCATCTTCTTTGTCGCCGGACAGCCATTTATCGAGAATGTTCTCGTCGTTTGTTATTTCATATACCGTTATATGGTCGCCTTCTGGAATCTTTTCCCCCAAAAGAAGCATGCCAATACATTTGACTGCCTCCATGGAATTGGTATAGTATTTATATGCTGCATCCGCATAGTTTTCATCAAATTCATCTGATTCATATGCTGTATGGTAGTAAGATACCGCATGTGACATTTCTTCACTTGCCTGCTCCGCCAGACCGGGAACACTTTCATACTGATCAGGTGTCTGGTTCTTGGAACGCTCAGCAAATTCTGCAAACTCTGCGTCCAGCCCGTCTAGTATTTCTAAAAGCTCGTTGACAGATTCTTTTTGGTTGATATCAAGACTATTGATCTTCTCATCTGCCTCCTGTATATAGTCTGTAAAATCAGCAACAGAAGAAGAAAAGACCGCAAGCGCTTTTTCCTCCTCGCTTGTCTTTCCACAGCCAGTCAGGCAGATCGCTCCAATCAGAACAGAAGTGCATAACATAACCTTTTTATCGATAAAACAATTGTTCATTTCCGTAATTCCTTTGCACGATTCAAACGTAATAATCTATTATACTTTAACATAATACATACCTAAAAGCAATATTTTCCTTTAGAAACAATTCTGTTACAATTCCATTACTGTTCACACCAGGACTTAGCATTTACTGCTAAGGAACTGTTCAAGAATAACATGTACACCTTGACTTGTCTATTTCTCCGATTGCACAGATCAAAAAGCCTCGCCGTAGCCCGCTACGCCTACGTTTTTTGACCAATTGATTTATCAATTTAACCTCGAAGAAATATCCTGCGCAAGTTGTACATGTTATTTCTGAACAGTTCCTAAGTCCGTAAGAAAACGTACAGTCAGCAGGTAAAAATCCATTTGCGAAGCAAATTTTGCATGGATTTTTACTCGTTACTGGAACGGAGTGAACAGTAACACAATTCCTCTTTGTTTCGGAAAAGTGTTCTGATGTTCTGAAATTTATTTCAAATAATGGTTTACTTAATCTGCAATATTATGTATAATTAAATATGTTTTTGTGATAAGACAAGGTAAATCAGATTTGAAAGGATAAGAGTGAACATCATGATCGGTGCTGACGCAATCGTAAAATGTCTCGAGAATGAAGGTGTTACGACGGTATATGGTTATCCCGGAGTAGCAATCTGTCCATTTTATAACAGTATTCTCGACTCAACAATCAGGACAATATTAGTTAGAACAGAGCAGAATGCTGCACATGCAGCAAGCGGAGAAGCCCGAGTCACCGGTAGAGTGGGAGTGTGTGCCGTCACAAGCGGACCGGGTGCTACCAACCTGATCACAGGTATCGCAACAGCCTTTGCTGACAGTATTCCTATGGTATGTATTTCAGGACAGGTAATAAGCGAGCTGATCGGAAGTGATGTATTTCAGGAGGCAGATATCACAGGCGCTGTGGAGTCT
Source organism: Lachnospiraceae bacterium (assembly GCA_029067205.1). GTDB lineage: Bacteria > Bacillota > Clostridia > Lachnospirales > Lachnospiraceae > COE1. The sequence continues at coordinate 10,796 of JAIEEY010000471.1, read as the reverse complement.
TTTGTCAAGTACAGCTATCTGATCAAAAATGTGGAAGATATCCCGCGTGTCTTCAAGGAGGCTTTCCATATCGCCAATTCCGGCAGGAAAGGACCTGTGTTGATCGATGTTCCCATTGATATACAGAATGCTGCGATCAAAAATTTTAAATATCCAGAAACCGTAAATATCCGGGCGTACAAGCCAACCGTTAAAGGAAACGTTGTCCAGATCAAGAAGGTTGTCAAAGAGCTTGAAAAGGCAAAAAGACCTATTATCTGTGCAGGCGGCGGTGTTCATCTGAGCGAAGCTGTCCCCGAGCTGCGTGCATTTGCGGATCAGTACAGGATTCCCGTGGTGTCTACCATGATGGGAATCGGTGTCATGCGCACAGAAGATCCGATGTATTTTGGAATGGTCGGAAACAATGGCAAGGCATATGCCAACCGCGCCATGAACGAATCAGACCTTCTGATCATGGTTGGGGCCAGAGTTGCAGACAGGGCGGTCAGCCAGCCCGACCTGATCACTACCAACAAGGTTCTGATACATATTGATGTCGATCCCGCTGAGATCGGCAAAAATGTCGGACCTTCTATCCCGCTTGTAGGCGATGCCAGGCATATCTTTGAAGATATCATGAAAGAGGAATTTACTTGTGAACATGAGGAGTGGATCAGGACACTGGAAGGATACCGCGAGACAATGGTGCAAAAGCGGAATCCCAATCCTGACTATGTCGATCCCGCGGCATTTATCGCAATGCTATCCAATGAGATGAAGGACGACGCAGTGTATGTTGCTGATGTAGGACAGAACCAGATATGGAGCTGTAATTACCATATCGTAAAAAATGGACGTTTTCTTACAACAGGTGGAATGGGAACCATGGGTTATTCGATTCCTGCTGCCATGGGTGTGAAGCGCGGTGATATGAATAGACAGGTGGTTGCAGTGTGCGGCGACGGTTCGTTCCAGATGTCAATGATGGAGCTTGCAACCATTATGCAGCATCACATTCCTGTAAAGATTATCGTGATCAAGAATAACTATCTCGGTATGGTACGCGAATTTCAGCATTATAACTACAAGGACAATTATTCTGTTGTCGATATCAAAGATGGTACGCCCAATCTCGAAAAGCTTGCCGCTGCATATGACATTCCGTTTATCCGGGTGGAGAATATGTCACATGCACAGGAAAAGATAAGGGAGTTTCTGGCGGAGGATAACACGATGCTCATGGAATGTCTCGTAGATCCTATGGACTTAGTAAAGTAAGGAGGTCCCATTTCAAATGAAGAAAATATATTCCGTATTAGTAGAAAATAGATCCGGTGTGCTCTGCAAGGTCTCAGGCTTGTTCTCAAGAAGATGTTTTAACATTGACAGTCTGGCGGTTGGAGAGACAGATGATCCAGCTGTTTCCTGTATGACGATCGTAAGTTCTGGAAACCAGCGGACAATCGAGCAGATTGAAAAGCAGCTCAACAAAAAGATTGATGTCATCAAGGTAAAAACCTTTGACGAAAAGGACAGTATCAGCAGAGAGCTTATGCTGATCAAGGTAAAGTACAACAGAGGCACCCGACGCGACATCATGGAAATCTGCGAAATCATGAAAGCAGATATTGTGGATATGTCAAACAACAACATGATCATACAGATCTGTGATATGCCAGAGCGGATCAAGGTTATGCTTGATATGCTCAAGTCAATCAGTATTGTAGAAGTTGCAAGAACGGGAACACTTGCTTTGCCGAAATGTGTTGACAATTAATATTAGAATTGATAAAATGAACTTTGGTTATTTATGCAGTAATTTGTATTTATTTATACATTTTAAGGGAGTGTAGCTTTATGCAGAATAGGGTATTTCAGCTTTTGGCTGATAACAATGCCGGTGTCTTAAGCCGCATATCAGGCTTGTTCTCAAGGCGCGGCTACAATATTGAGAGTATTACGGCAGGTGTCACGGCAGATCCGCGATTTAGCCGCATCACGATCGTGACCTCGGGTGATGAGGAAATCCTTGACCAGATTGAAAAGCAGGTTGCCAAGCTGATCGATGTCAGGGATATCCGGGAATTAAAACCAGAGAAAAGTGTTTACAGAGAGCTTTGCCTGATCAAAGTGCGGTCAACACCCGAGAAGCGGCAGGGGGTCATCGCAGTGGCAGACATATTCCGGGCAAAGATTGTCGATGTCAATGTGGACAGCCTTATTGTCGAGCTTACCGGTAATCAGTCCAAGATTGAGGCATTTATCGGTCTTCTTCAGGATTACGAGATTCTTGAAATCGCAAGAACCGGAATTGCAGGACTCGGACGTGGTACAGATGAACTGGTAAATCTGGATTAGCTGTTATTTATAATAAATATATATAGGAGGAAAATCCTCTGCTCGTTTGAGCAGCTCGCATTTTGCTCCGTAGAACAAGGAGGATTAAAAAAATGTCAGAAGCAAAGATTTATTATCAGGAAGATTGCAACCTTTCTCTGTTAGAGGGCAAGACAATCGCAGTCATCGGTTACGGCAGCCAGGGACATGCCCATGCGTTAAACGCTAAGGAATCCGGCTGCAATGTTATCATTGGTCTCTATGAAGGCAGCAAGTCATGGGACAAGGCAGTGAAGCAGGGATTTGAGGTTTATACAGCGGCAGAGGCAGCAAAGAAGGCTGACATCATCATGATTCTGATCAACGATGAGCTGCAGGCAGACATGTACAAGAAGGATATCGAGCCGAATCTTGAGGCAGGCAATATGCTGATGTTTGCACATGGCTTTAACATTCATTTCGGATGTATCACACCGCCTAAGGATGTCGATGTTACAATGATCGCACCAAAGGGACCAGGACATACAGTTCGTTCTGAGTATCAGGCTGGCAAGGGTGTTCCCTGCCTGGTAGCTGTAGAGCAGAATGCTACAGGAAAAGCGCTTGAGTTGGCACTTGCTTATGCACTTGCAATCGGTGGGGCGAGAGCTGGTGTACTCGAGACGACATTCCGGACTGAGACTGAGACAGACTTGTTCGGTGAGCAGGCCGTTCTCTGCGGTGGTGTATGTGCGCTGATGCAGGCAGGTTTTGAGACACTTGTCGAGGCGGGATATGATCCGAGAAATGCTTATTTTGAGTGTATTCATGAGATGAAGCTCATTGTAGACCTGATCTATCAGTCAGGCTTTGCCGGAATGAGATATTCGATCTCTAACACAGCAGAGTATGGCGATTATGTCACAGGTCCAAAGCTGATTACAGAGGAGACAAAGAAGACTATGAAGAAGATTCTCTCTGATATTCAGGATGGTTCTTTTGCCAAGGAATTCCTGTTGGATATGTCTCCAGCTGGACGCCAGGTTCACTTCAAGGCTATGAGAAAGCTTGCTTCTGAGCATCCTTCTGAGAAGATTGGTGAGGAAATCCGTAAGCTCTATAGCTGGAATAATGAAGAGGATAAATTTATCAACAACTAAAATAATACACATATTATTGATTTAATTTGTCAAAAAGTTATTCAAAAGGGAGAAATTGGAAACATATGTTTCTTTTTCTCCCTTATTGAATTAATCTGTGCTATAATGATTATTAATAATTTCATTGGTGGAGGCATGTAAAATGTATGCATATATAAAAGGTGAGATCGTGGATATCACCGAGGATAATTTGGTACTAGAATGCAATAATATCGGATATAATATCAGAATACCGCTCAGTGTAGCACAGCGTCTGCCGGGAACTGGTGCGACAGTAAAGATTTACACCTATACAAGCGTACGTGAGGATGCCTTTCAATTATTTGGTTTTCTCTCCAAAGATGATTTGGAAATCTACAAAAAGCTGATCGCGGTAAACGGAATCGGTCCCAAGGGTGCATTGAGTATATTGTCGGCAATGAGCGCAGATGACCTTCGGTTTGCGATTCTTTCCGGGGATGCTAAGGCGATATCAAAAGCGCCAGGAATTGGAAATAAGTCTGCTGAAAGAATCATTCTGGAACTGCGGGATAAGGTTCATCTCACAAGTGATACCGCATCGTCCGAACAGATTTCGGGAGTTGATACGCAGTCTGGTTCAGAGGCTAAAAATGAGGCTTTGGAAGCCCTGGTATCATTGGGGTATTCTCCATCTGAGGCGCTAAAGGCTCTAAAGCAGATTGAGATTACTGACGATATGGACTCGGGAGCTGTATTAAAACAGGCTTTGAAAATAATCAGTACAATATAACTATTTTTGATAAATGTTTTTGGAGGATTCTATGGCAGCCAGAGTGATTGAGACAAAACTTATAGAAGAAGATGTAAAAATTGAGGGAAATCTGCGCCCACAGTCGTTAAAGGACTATATCGGACAGAAAAAGGCAAAGGAAATTCTAAGGATCTACATTGAGGCTGCAAAGCAAAGAAATGATTCTCTGGATCATGTCCTTTTTTATGGACCTCCTGGACTTGGCAAAACAACGCTTGCAGGTATTATCGCAAATGAGATGGGTGTCCATATCAAAGTGACAAGCGGACCAGCTATTGAGAGACCTGGCGAGATGGCATCTATTCTGAATGGCCTTCAGGAAGGAGATATATTATTTATCGATGAGATCCACCGCCTTAACAGGCAGGTGGAGGAGGTTCTTTATCCTGCCATGGAAGATTTTGCGATTGACATTATGATTGGAAAAGGGACATCTGCAAGATCAGTACGGCTTGATTTACCCAGATTTACGCTGATTGGAGCAACGACAAGAGCTGGTCTTCTGACGGCTCCTTTAAGAGACCGTTTTGGCGTTATTCAGCATCTTGAATTTTACTCTGTTGACGAATTGAAACTTATCATCCAGCACTCAGCCCGCATACTGAATGTGCGGATTGATGAACAGGGGGCAATGGAACTTGCCAGAAGGAGCCGCGGAACCCCGCGTCTCGCAAACCGTATGCTGCGGAGAGTTCGGGATTTTGCGCAGGTAAAGTACGATGGACAGATAACACTGGAGGCTGCAAATACTGCGCTTGATATGTTAGATGTCGATAAACTCGGTCTTGACCAGACAGACAGGCTGATACTGATGACGATGATCGAGCGCTTCAGTGGCGGACCAGTCGGACTGGATACATTGTCCGCAGCAATTGGAGAGGATAGTGGCACCATTGAAGATGTGTATGAGCCATATCTGATCAAAAATGGTTTTATCACACGCACCCCGCGCGGCAGAGTTGTATCAGAACTTACATACCGTCATTTCGGTATACCGTCATTTCGGACTTGAAATGCCAGAATAGTATTTGATATAATATGATTAAAATTTGCGATGGACATTTGTATATAAAGTTTACATGAGAAAGGGGCAAGATTATGGCTGCCAAAACAGATACAGAAGTTATAATTGGAGGAAAAGTGCTGACCGTCAGCGGCAATGAAAGTGCAGAATATCTACAGAGAGTCGCAGCGTATATCAACAATAAAGTCAATGAGTACGCTAAGATGGATAGTTTTAAGAGGCAGTCTGTCGACAAACAGAATATGCTGATTCAGTTAAATATTGCAGACGATTATTTTAAGGCAAAAAAGCAGATTGAACTTCTTGAACAGGATTTGAAAGCGAAAGACAACGAATTATATGATTTAAAACATGAGCTGATCGCCACACAGATCAAGCTTGATAACACTTCAAAATCCCTGAAAGAAGCAAATGAGACTTTAAATGAAAATTCTAAGCAGATTGTCCGTTTAGAGACGGAGTTGAAGGAATCGAAAAAAGCATGAGGGAACAAAGAGTAGAATTGTTGGCGCCAGCTGGTAATTTTGCCTGTTTTCGGGCAGCAATAAATGCTGGAGCCGATGCGGTGTATCTGGGCGGAGAACAGTATGGTGCGCGCGCATATGCGGGAAATTTCACATCAGAAGAAATTGCCGAGGCATTGCGTATAGCGCATATGTTTGGCAGGAAAATTTACCTGACAGTTAATACGCTTGTAAAGGAGAGCGAATTTGAAAATCTGATTCCATATATCACACCATTGTATGAAGCAGGATTGGATGGAGTGATTATACAGGATATTGGTGTATTGGAATGTCTGCGCCAAACTTTCTCCGACCTGGAGCTGCATGCGAGTACCCAGATGGCGATCACAGGTATCTATGGTGCGGCGTATCTGAAACAATTGGGCGTATGCCGTGTTGTCCCTGCGAGGGAGCTGTCTCTTGAAGAAATTATGGATATCAAGAAAAAGACAGCTCTGGAAATCGAGTGCTTTATCCATGGTGCTATGTGCTATGCTTATTCCGGGCAGTGTCTTTTCAGCTCTATTCTGGGCGGCAGAAGCGGCAACCGCGGACGCTGTGCAGGGCCATGCCGGCTGCCATACACCGACACCAGGAATAGGGTACAGTACCCACTTAGTCTGAAGGACATGTATACACTGCCCATGATTCCCAAGCTGGTACAGGCAGGAATAGATTCCTTTAAGATTGAAGGGCGCATGAAGAGTCCTGAGTATGTGGCAGGCGTCACTGCAATGTATCGGAAATATATTGATTTGTATCTGACAAACCCTGAAAAACCATATAAAATAGCTCCTGAGGACGAACAATTGATAAGACAATTGTATATCCGTTCTGATACTTGTGATGGATATTATCAAAGACATAATGACAAATCTATGGTTACATTGACAGAACCCGGATATTCGGGCAGCTCGCCAGAGATTATGAAAGACATTCAGGAGAACTATATTTCACAGGATATCCTTTTGCCAATAACCGGAACTGCAAAAGTCCGTGCAGGAGAGCCCTTAGAACTGACATTTGTATATGATAGTGTATCCGCGACAGTGAAGGGGGACCTTGTTAACCACGCCCTGAACAGACCACTGAGCAGGGAAGATATCTCACAGAAGCTTTGCAAGCTTGGAGATACCTGTTTCGCGCTCACTGACCTGACGATCGACACAGACGGAGTTTCGTTTATGCCAGTGAAAGCGCTGAATGAGCTGCGGCGTGCAACTGTTTCCAAACTAGAACAGGAAATCTTGGATAAAAAGGTTCCGAAACGAAAAATTTTCACAGCAGAATCAGGCACAGAGGGTGGGAGTATTCGTCATGTGGAATTTGATCAGGGAGAGAAAACTATTTGTTCAAAGAAAAAAGTGAACGAGTTGTGTGTACTGGTAACAACCCACGAACAGCTTTTGATTACAAACAAATATTCTGATATTTGTAAGATTTATGTGGACGCCGATATTTTTTTACAGGATATGGAAGTACAACAATCACTGCTGCCTGAAAAAGAGTATTTTCTTGTGCTGCCTTATATTTTCCGGAAAAGATCTTACAAATATTTGTCATCCTATGAAAAGTTATTAGGTAACAGCCGCTTTGCCGGTGTCATGGTCAGAAATTTCGAGGAGCTACAATGGCTTTATGAGACTGGCTATACAAGAGAGATTTGCTCTGATCATACCATTTATGCGTGGAATAACACTTCGCTGGATTTTTTGTCAGGACAGCTTGACTGTGTTACGTTTCCTTTGGAGTTGAACAAAAAGGAGCTGAACATGCTTTCCGTAGATATAGATTGTCGTGTCAGCTTTGTTTTATATGGGTATATTCCTATGATGTACGCGGCAAACTGTGTGAGAAAAACATTGGAACATTGTATAAAAGATACCGCATCTGCAAATAATAGGTATCATTTGACAGACCGCTATCAAAATGTTTTCACAGTGGCACAAAATTGTAAGCACTGTTATAATGTATTGTATAATACAGTGCCAATATCGCTTCATGGACAGCTGGAAGGGATTTTGAAAAAAAATTATAATCAATTGCGGCTTGATTTTTCTATTGAAGATGAAGCACAGACAAATGCAGTGATTGAATATTATATCAGTCGTATGACGGGGAATAAAGAATTTCCCGGCAAAGAATTTACAAACGGACATTATAAGCGTGGAGTAGAGTAAAATGCTTAGAGCAGTGATCGAACTATCAAAATACATCTTAACAGTCAATATTTTATTGTACACATTGACCAGTTATATCGTCCTTCGACGCGATGACAGGGAGCGAAAGGGCTTTATTTTCGTATTGCAATATATTTTGATTTTATTCAATCACGTAATCGGAAGCCTTGTGCTGCTATCGTCGAGAAAGGACTTTACATATCTTTTTCTGCCCCTTTTTCAGTTGATAACCATGTTTGCTTTTCTGGTACTGATGCGGGTAATCTATCCAAGAGCCAACAGACTGATTCAAAACCACATAGCACTTTTATTATCCATCAGTTTTGTCATTTTGACACGAATATCTCTGACTCGTTCTATCCGCCAGTTCGCGATTGTTGCGATATCACTTGTGGTCGCATTGACGGTTCCAGCCTTTATGAAATATATCAAACTTCTGAAAAGGTGTGAATTTATTTTTGCAGCAGCAGGTATATTGATACTAGGGGTAGTGCTGATCAGCGGAAGTATTACCAACGGATCTAAGCTGTCCTTTTCCATTATGGGGTTGTCCTTTCAGCCATCAGAGTTCGTGAAAATCATCTATGTGCTTTTTACAGCGGCGATTCTGTCAAGGGCAGATCGCTTTATTCACATTGTAATCTCGGCGGCATTGGCGGCGATCCATGTCATGATTCTCGTTGCATCCAAAGATCTTGGAAGTGCATTGATTTATTTTATCACTTATATTATCCTTTTATTTGTGGCAACACACAAGATCAGATATCTGATACTTGGTCTGGCAGGAGGTTCCGCGGCGGCGTATGTCTCCTATTTCCTCTTTGCCCACGTGCGCGTGCGCGTCATAGCATGGCTTGATCCTTGGAATGACATCGATGCCACAGGCTATCAGATCGCACAATCCCTGTTCGGCATCGGAACCGGCGGATGGTTTGGCATGGGGATTGACGCCGGAATGCCAAGCTCCATACCATACGTGGAGCAGGATTTTATCTTTTCTGCTATCTGTGAAGAATTCGGTGTTCTTTTTGGTATCTGCCTGATTGCAGTCTGTGTCAATTTATTTCTGGAGATTGTGCACGTAGCACATACCTGTTATGATTCTTTTATGAAATATGCGTCCTATGGATTGGGGATCATCTATATCGTACAGCTCTTTCTCACAATTGGCGGAAACAGCAAGTTTATACCCCTGACAGGCGTTACACTGCCTCTGATCAGTTATGGCGGAAGTTCGGTGCTTGCCTCACTGATCATGTTTTCCGTGATTCAGGGATTATATATCAATAACGATCTGTATTATAAAGGAAAGTACGGCACGGATGACCTTTATGAAAATGGGGAAAGCAATGATACTGCAGAATATGATGAATACACAGAAGATGGCTGTACTGACACATCTGCGTTATGTATGTCAAAACTTCAAATGAACATTGTCGCAGGCGTTTTTGCGGGGCTGTTTGTCGCGATCAGTGGATATCTGGTGCATTATGTATATTTTGACAGCCCACAGATTATCAATAATTCTTACAACGTAAAACGCCAGGATATTTTGGCGGCAAAGACGATTCGGGGAGATATTCTCTCTGCAGATGGACAGGTACTGGCAACCACACTGGAAAATACCGCTGAGCGGTACTATCCTTTTGGCGATGTTTTTTCCCATGCAGTTGGTTATGCTTCCCATGGAAGGATGGGAGTGGAGCAGAGTGCCAATATGTTTCTTGTCTCGTCCAATATTTCTCTTAGCAGCAAGCTGCAGAATGACCTAGCAGACGAGAAGCATATGGGGAACACGGTTGTCACCACATTCGACACAAGACTGCAGAAGATCGCATATAATGCAATGGGAATATACAGCGGAGCTGTGATTGTGACAGAACCATCTTCTGGGCGAATCCTTGCGATGGTATCTAAGCCGGACTTTGATCCCAATAAAATCAGTGACATCTGGGAGGATATACTGGCTGACACGACCAGCTCTGTCCTGCTCAACAGGGTTACGCAAGGATTGTATCCACCAGGATCAACCTTTAAAATCCTCACAGCGTTGGAATATATACGGGAAAATCCAGAAAACTATCAGGATTACAGCTTTCAGTGTACAGGAAAATTTACCAATAATGGAGATACCATCAGCTGTTACCATAACACCAGCCACGGCTCTGTAGATTTTACGACATCCTTTGCAAAATCCTGCAATGCATCCTTTGCTAATATCGGACTTACGCTTGACCGGGATCAGTTCAGACAGACACTTGACAGTCTGCATTTTAACAGTAGTCTTCCTGTTGATTTTCTGGCAAATGTCAGTCGTATCTCCGACGAGCTCTCGGACAATGACGGCGTCATGCTTCAAACGGTAATCGGACAGGGAACAACGCAGATGACTCCGATTCAGATTGCCATGATCACTGCCATGATCGCGAATAACGGCGAGATGATGACACCCTATATGATCGACCACATTGAAACGGCAGATGGAGATGTGATCAAACAGTATGAACCGACATCTCTGGGACAGTTGATCACAGAACAGGAGGCAGCGGCATTGCAGGAATTGATGTCCGCTGTGGTGCAGGAGGGAACAGGCACCCGTCTGATCAGTGAAGAGTACAGTGCGGCTGGCAAAACAGGATCGGCGGAGTTTAATGACTCCTCTGATTCCCACGCATGGTTTACCGGCTATACTTATGATACGGAGATTCCGCTTCAGATAACAGTTATCTTAGAAGGCGCTGGAAGTGGTGGAGAGTACGCGGTGCCGATGGCAAGAAGAATTTTAGATCAATATTATGGCAAAAACTAACATGCATTTTCTGCTTTTTGTATAAAAAATCGCAAAAACTTCAATAATAC
>JAIEEY010000470.1 GCA_029067205.1 Lachnospiraceae bacterium | reverse complement strand
GTTGCCTCATATTTCCCAAAATTCTGCTCTTTGAGACGCATCTCCTCCCGCGCAGGAATGCCTGTGATTCCAGCAAGTTCAAATGCTGTATCCCTTGCCCTGACCAGCGGCGAATACAAAATTTCATCGATGCAGAGTCCCTCGTCCAAAATCTTTTTTCCAAGTGCCCTCGCCTGTTCATGTCCAAGCTCTGTCAACGCAATATCCGTCGCACCGCAAATCTTATTTTCCACATTCCATACTGTCTGCCCGTGTCTTGTAAAATATACTTTTGCCATATTCTAAAACCCTGCCTTTGTGATCCAATCCCCGAAATATTACAAATCCAGTTTTAAATCATTGTCCAGTATCCATCCCATCTTCCGAAATCCCATCCCTGCCACATATGTAATCACTGCCGGAAGCAGGAAACTGATGCAGAGCAAACCTGTCCAATCCCACATCGTAACCGCTGTCTTGGCACCTGCTGCAATGTCATTCAGCCATCCTGTGTACACACCAATCTGACCGACCAAACCACAAGTTCCCATACCTGATGCCACCGCAGCGCCATCCATCTTCAGCTGAAATACACATGTCGCAATCGGTCCCGTGACCGCGGACGCGATAATCGGCGGAAGCCAGATTCGCGGTTTTTTCACAATGTTTCCCATCTGCAGCATCGATGTTCCAATCCCCTGCGCAAACAGTCCCCCGATTCCGTTTTCCTTGAAACTCATGACCGCAAATCCAACCATCTGTGCACAACAACCCGCAAGCGCGGCACCGCCGGCAAGACCTGTCAAGCTGAGTGCCGCACAGATTGCCGCGCTGCTGATCGGAAGCGTGAGTGCTATCCCGACAATTACCGATATGATCACTCCCATCAAGAATGGCTGAAGCTCCGTCGCCCACATGATCGCCCTCCCGACAGCACTCGCCGCACTGCCGATTGCTGGTGCGCACAAGGTCGCGAGCAGGGAACCAATTAGGATTGTCGCAAGCGGCGTCACGATGATATCAATTTTGGTTTCCTTGGAAACTGCCTTGCCAAACTCTGCGGCAAAAATCGTAATCAGCAATACCGCCAATGGGCCCCCCGCACCACCAAGCGTATTCGCAGCATGTCCCACTGCCACCAGCGAGAACAATACCAGTGGAGGACAGTGAAGCGAATACCCGATTGCGACAGCCATAGCTTCCCCCGTCACAGCCTTGGCATATCCCCCGATTGTTACCAGAAGTTCCATCCCTGCCCTTTCCCCGATCGTGGAGATGATCGTTCCAATCAAAAGAGATGCAAACAATCCCTGTGCCATCGCCCCCAGCGCATCAATACCATAACGCTTTCCAGATATCACGATATCCTTTCGTCTTAAAAACTGCTGCAATTTTTCCATAATAATCCTCCATTCTTGCCAAAGTCTGCGAATTTGGGCGCAAGCACAAATTTGCTCCTTCTGCCATCAATCTATGACTCGATATTCTTGCAAATATTTCTTCAACCGCACAGGGAAATTGGTTATTTCCCCTGTGCCAAAAAATATAAACTGTAGGCAGTATAACACAGGTTTTTTCATATTTCAACATTTTCATATACAAATTAAGCGGTCGTCATACCTTCCAATCTGAATGATATAACGACCGCTCTAATGCGATTCAGTATTCAATTTTTTCCTCTTTCCCGGATTCCTTAATCCGCTCTTATACTTTGGTTACTCTTTTCTACTCTTTTGTTATTACTCTCCGTCCTGTCTTCTTCTCTTATGTCTTAAAACTTTTCTTTTGTTTCCCTACTCTCTAACTTGATTCCGAAATACGCTTCTTAATTTTCCTGCTCCGCTGTCATCATCTTAATTCCGACTAAGACTCTCATCTAATCTCAATTTCCATTTATACAGCTGCATCTTCTTCCTTTACATATCTATTAAGGGATTTCTTCTCGTCAGAGCTAGGTTTCTGCGATTGCCAAGGGACTCAACTCCTTTCTTATGCCTACCCTCTATTCTGATTGTCTGCAGGTTTCCGAATACTACATTTGATTTATCAAATGCTTTACAAAAGCCTTTTTGTATTGTTATACTTTTATCTTTGGTACCTCTACACTTATTCTTTTGTAAATTTGATTCGTAATTCTTGCTCATTATCTTTGGTACTTGTCCACCGATGTTATCCTATGTAACAATCTTTAGTACCTTGCTTTTTTCTTTTCTTTTGTGTAATTGTATAGTAACACTTCTTTTTCGAAATTGCAATAGTTTTATCTAAATTTGTCAAATACTGTCAGATTTACCATATTTTATCAGTCATTTTGTACAGTATTTTCTGAATTTTCTGATAATTATGGTTGATGTGTACGTGATTCCTGCGCCCTTTCGGTCACATACAGCACTTCTCCCTTTTCTTGTTCACTTTTTTCATCGTAATGCTCCTCATCCTGAAGCGTCAATGCCTCCTGCAACGTGATCAGGCTCCTGAGTTGTACTGTATGATTTTCCACTGGTATGTAAGCTTTCTTTGTCTTGTCAAACACAGAGCGCAACAGATAATAGTTGTAAGTATCTTTTTTGTTGTCCGCAAGCTTTACAATATCATCCACAATACAAACACCAATCGTCTCGCTGTATATTACTTCCTTCTTCTGAAACAAAACTATCCCTCCAAGACATTTCTTCCACTTTGGGTGCCTGTGCGCAATCGAGTAGGGGTTAGTGTCATATTTCCTCTGCACGGGTCTGTGCATAAAATAGCACCCGTTCATCCTCGAACCGATGCTATTCTCACCCCACATTATGAAGTCTCATTCTTACGATTACCCGCATTTCCTTTTCCGTCTGATACACCAGAGTTACGCCCCTTTCACACCAACCAGCCGTACACAGAACCAGTCAGCCAGCGGAGAACCTGTTCCGCTTGCTCCGTATCACCAGACCATTTTCTCCTTTTATTTTCTGTTTCTTTGATACTATTATCGGCAGAATTTCCAAAAGACTTAACGATACTTTCCGCCAGAAATTGAAATAAAATAGGAGGGTTTCCCCTCCTATTTGTATTTCTTATACATTTTTGCGCTTTTCCACAAATACAGGGAAGGACTCTGTCCCCTTTAACTCCTTGTACGCGGAAATCTTTACATTCTTGTCCGTAATCGCATACTCGACCGTTGCGCCGGTCTCGATCACAGTATCCTGCATCAGCACGCAGTTCCTAACCTTTGCACCTTTGCCAATCTTAACCCCTCGGAATAAAACACTGTTCTCAACTTCGCCCTCGATCACGCAGCCATCTGCTGCCATCACATTCTTTGCGTGGGAACCTGCCGCATATCTTGTCGGATTGTCGTCACGAATCTTTGTGTACACAGGATTCGGTGAAAACAGCGCATTGATATTCTCTTCCTTTAACATCTTCATATTTTCAGTGAAATATGTGTTGATGTCAAGGATACGTGCATAGTAGCCATCATGCCGATAAGCCTTTACATTCAGCTTGTCAAGCTGTGGCGATATGATATCACGCTCAAAATAAGTAAGCCCGTTCACATATGCCTCCCTGATCTGTTCGATCAAAAGCTGCCTCTCCATGACATAGATATTCATGGAAACATTGCTTTCACCGCTTTCCTTATTGTTTACAACAATTTTCTGTACCCTGCCTTCTCCGTCAATATCCAAGGTATAGTACAGATCTTTCTTGGTCATATCAATATCACGCAAAGCCTTAGGAATCTCTTCCCTAGTATAGGCGATCGTCACATCTGCCTCGCTGTCAATATGCTGCTGCAGAAGTTTGCTGAAGTTGAAATTGACTACAACATTTGTATCCGCCATGATGACATATTTTTCCTTCTGGCGTTTCAGATAATCAATAATGCTCGCAATCGCCTCAACCCTGCCGTTATAAATATTGACTGTCTTCTGTGCGAAAGGGGGAATGATATTCAAACCACCTTTTTTGCGCGTCAAATCCCACTCTCTACCAGAACCCAAATGATCCATCATGGAATGATAATTTCTCTTTACAATCAGAGATATATTGTCAATACCGCAGTTTACCATACTTGAAAGCATGAAATCTACCAGCCTGTAACGGCTCGCAAACGGTATCGATGCCATCAGTCTCTCAGTAACAAGCTCTGGCACTAAGGAATCATAGCTGTTTGGGAACAAAATGCCCATTGCTGAATCTGCGTTTGAATTGATCATGCCTTGTCACCTCCCTTTACATCTGCTGACACCATCGCGTCAGGTCCTACGATCGCACCCTCACCGATTGTCACATTGGAGCCCACTGTCGCAACGCCCTTCTTATTTCCTTCAGGCATTTCCCCTACAACAGCATTCTTCTCTATCACTACATTCTCCGCGATGATACAGTGCTTGATCTGGGCACCTTCCTTGATCGTACTGCCGCCCATGATCACGGCGTCCTCGATCACAGCGCCTTTTTCAACCTTGACACCCGCAAAAAGGATTGAGTGCCTTACTTCGCCGTCGATGCTGCATCCATCAGTAATCATGCAGTTTTCGAGCACTGCTTCCTCACCAATGCGGTGTCCTGTCATACCGCTGTTCCTGCTGTAAATGCGCCAGTCGTCGTCAAACAAATTGATACCGCTGTTTTCCGGATCAAGAACCTCCATATTTGCCTCCCACAGGGAAGAAATGGTTCCTACATCCTTCCAATAGCCTGCAAAACGGTATGCATACATTTCTCTCTGGTCCCGAAGCAGGCTTGGGATAATGTTCTTACCAAAGTCATTCTCGGACTCTGGATCATTTTCGTCCTCGATCAGATACTTTTTCAAGATATCCCAGTTGAAAATATAGATACCCATGGAAGCCAGGTTAGACTTCGGCTCCTTTGGCTTCTCCTGGAATTCCGTGATCTTGTCATTTTCATCTGTAACCATCAGTCCAAAGCGGCTTGCCTCGTCCCATGGAACTTCCATAACCGCCACGCTGAACTCAGCGCCCTTTTCCTTGTGGAATCTGAGGAAATCGCTGTAATCCTGCTTGCAGATCTGATCGCCTGACAGTATGATCACATATTCCGGATCATATCTCTCGATAAAGTTGATGTTCTGATAAATAGCGTTTGCCGTGCCCTTGTACCAGTCGGAACCAGTTGCCTGCTGATAAGGCGGCAGTACATGGACACCGCCATGCAGCCTGTCCAAATCCCAAGGCTGCCCATTTCCGATGTATTCATTCAATACAAGCGGCTGATACTGGGTAAGGATACCTACCGTATCGATACCTGAATTAACGCAGTTGGATAGTGGGAAATCAATAATTCGATACTTTCCACCAAACGGAACTGCAGGTTTTGCCAGCTTCTGCGTCAATGTGTACAGGCGCGAACCCTGACCGCCGGCAAGCAGCATTGCAATCATTTCTTTTGCCATAAAATACCTCCAATCCTATTTTGAGCATGCTCAATGTCTACACGTAAGATCTATTCAAATTGTCTGCTCAATTTATGTTTTCCTGTAACCATTCTGTCCGATATAGTTACACCTTCTTGCGGATTATAAATCAGCATCTGAGATGTCAATCCATAACCATGCTCTGAATAGTTACAATTATACTATAAATTTCTAAAAAATGGTAGTGTTTTGTTTATTTTATTGATAAAATTTTTGTGTATATTTTGTTTGTTATTCATTCTGCCACTTTCATTCGGTTTAATATTCGACTTTTTTCGTCATTTTTGCTTGTACGCTCTAATGTAAGGACATATTTCCTATGGGTGACATGTGCAATCGAGTAGGGGAAAAGCCCTGCACAACCGTACAGGGCTTTTCCAAATCTTAAACTCTATTGTAATTGATCAGACAACCTTTCAGAATGATCTGTCTCTCCTCGTCAGTAAGTTCACCCAGAGTCATCTCAAACTCTGTCTTCTTCTCCTCATTAGAGGTTCCGCCTACTACATAAGCCTTGATCGTTTCAGCTTTCTCCTCCACTGCCCTTCTGATGCCCGGAATGTAAATGTAATCCAGATTTTTAAACGGAAGCTCTCCTTCCTTGATGATAAAAGGAAGCATACCCCAGTTGATCAGGTTCGAGCGGTATCTCTTGGTCGCATACTCGTGCGCAATATTTGCCCAGCCGCCAAGTACCTTCTGGCAGCTCGCCGCCTGCTCCCTCGCAGAACCATCACCCGGCTTCACTGCAAAGATCGTACTGCCAATACCAGTATTGCTGCGGTCCGCATCCGGCGTAATCGTCTTCATCACGCGCCATGCTGCCTCTAGCTCGGGGAACTCCTGTACAGGACAAGCTTTCTCTTCCCGTACTTTCTCTGCGGCCTGAATCTCCTTGGCAAGCCTTACATAGTTTGGGTCCTTACGCGAGAGTGTAAACTCAGCCAATCCCAGGGGATTCGAACGATAGGAAGAGGTCTCTCCGGAAGGAATCAACTCATCCGTTGTCGTCACCGGATCGTGAATCTCCGAAACTACCTTCAACATAAGGTTGTCTGTCAGCGCAACCATAGCCGGCCAGTCCTTGATGTTCGGGCCAAACTTGATCTCAACTGATTCATCTGCAACACCTTTTGAGTCAAACACGCGGTTTTCATAAATCTTCTTGTCAAAGAAATATTTGTACTTCACAAAGTCTCCGTCAAAATCGGTAGCCGGTGTGAGATATCCCTTGTTTGCCGCTGTCGCTGCGATGGAACGCGCATCCATCAGTGCAACGGACGCAATCTGTCCGCTCTGGAGCTTGGAACCTTCGCGGTTCGGGAAGTTTCTCGTAGAGTGACGGATTGAGAACGCATTGTTTGCCGGGGTATCCCCTGCGCCAAAGCACGGACCACAGAATGCAGTCTTTAACACGGCACCCGTCTGCATCAGCTTCGCTGCACAGCCATTTTTCACCAGTTCCATATAGACCGGCATGGACGCCGGGTACACGCTCAGTGTAAACTCATCTGGTCCAATGCTCGCATTGTCAAGGATATCCGCAGCAGCACAGATATTCTCAAACCCACCGCCGGCACAGCCTGCGATAATTCCCTGCTCTACATACAGTTTTCCGTTCCTCACCTTATCCTTGAGCGTAAAATCAACGGCTCCGTCTAAGCTGACAAGCGCTTTCTTCTCACAGTCATCAAGAATATCCATGAGATTCGCATTTAATTCCTCAATCGTGTAGGTATTGCTTGGGTGAAACGGCATGGCAATCATCGGTTTTACTTTGCTTAGATCAACTTTGATACAGCCGTCATAGTAGGCAATCTCACCTGGATTCAATTCTGCAAAATCCTCACTTCTGCCGTGTATATCATAAAATTCCCTGATGATATCGTCTGTTCTCCATATAGAAGAAAGACATGTCGTCTCGGTTGTCATGACATCGATGCCAATCCTGAAATCAGCAGAGAGCGCGGATACTCCAGGTCCCACAAACTCCATCACTTTATTTTTGACATATCCATTCTTGAACACTGCGCCGATGACCGCAAGCGCCACGTCCTGGGGACCTACGCCCTTCACTGGTTCTCCCTCTAAGTAAACTGCCACAACACCTGGCATATTGATATCGTATGTCTGGTTCAAGAGCTGCTTTACAAGCTCTGGTCCTCCCTCGCCCATCGCCATTGTGCCAAGAGCACCATAGCGTGTATGGGAATCCGAACCAAGGATCATTCTGCCGCCACCCGCAAGCATTTCCCTCGCAAACTGATGAATGACTGCCTGATGAGGCGGTACATAGACTCCACCGTATCGCTTTGCGCAGGTCAGCCCAAACATATGATCGTCTTCATTGATCGTACCACCCACTGCGCAGAGTGAATTGTGACAATTCGTCAGCACATACGGCACAGGGAACTTTGTCAGTCCTGACGCGCGTGCCGTCTGTATGATACCCACAAATGTGATATCATGTGATGTCAATTTATCAAATTTGATTTTGAGCTTGTCCATGCTGCCGGAAGTGTTATGACTTTCTAAGATACCATACGCAATTGTCTCCTTAGAAGCCTCTGCCTTGTCCACTTCTCTGCCGGTCTTTGCCCTGATGGCTGCCGCTGCTTCCGCGTTGTCCGCAATCAGCTCCGTGCCATTCACAAGATAAGCTCCTGTCTCCAATAATTGAATCATTTCGTACACCAATCCTTTCTTATAATAATTATATATCATTCATTTTAAGACTTTCCAAACGGATTCTCATATTCCATGTGTCAATATACACTCACTGTACAATTATACAGTACCTCCTATCTTCATGCAATGGTCAATTTGCCCAATAAACAAAAACAGGCAACAAGTACTTGCAAAATATCCAAATATACTATATTATATTACAGTAACAAAAAACGATTCTTTAAGTTTTTTTAATCTAAACAAAATAATCGTTTTTCAAGCAAAAGATTGCATATGGAGGGGATCAAATGAAAAAAGAATGGAATGTAACCGACAGCTCAGGAAATGTCCATAAAGTACAGTGCAAAATGGGCGGCTTTGGTGGAAACAAAGTAATTGTTGACAACGACAGCTACAAACTGAAATCAAGCAATTGGTTCATAGTCGTGGTCGATTATCAGATCAACCTGCCCGGCGCCGTATGTAACCTTGTAATTATAGGAAACAATATCAGACTTGCCGTAAATGGTGTTTACCTGGATGACGGGAAAAAATATGAACCAGTTAGCAACGTTCCCGTGTGGATCTGGGTCCTGGTGGCGATCAGCTGTCTCGGAGGCTGGTTCTTCGCAGGACTCATCGGTATGTGTATCGGGGTTATCTGCAGTATGTTTGCCGTAAAGGCTGTTCTGGACAAGAAAACAGGGCTTGCTGTCGGACTTCTGGTGCTTTCCCTTGTGATCTCGGTCATCATCATGTTTTTGGTAGCACCATTACTTAATGCATAATCCGGAGGCTGTAGATTCCATGGAAGATAAAGAATTATATGGTCAGAACCAACAATATAATCAAAATCAGGCATATGGACCAAATCAGACATATAACCAGGGACAGCCGTATCAACAACCGTATCCTCCCCAGCCCGCAAGGGCTGTCGTATATGATACGATGCCAATGAAAAATAATAATGTGGCAATTGCCGGACTGATCATTGGTATTTTTTCACTCCTGGGGTGCTGGGTTCCTTTCTGGAACCTGATTTTGTCGGTTGCCGGCATCGTATGCTCAGCCATCGGACTTGCCCACAAGGGAAGGTCTGGTATGGCAATCGGTGGTCTGGTCACATCAATCATTGCCCTGTTGCTCGCAATTGTCGTGACAATCATCTATTTTGCCGCCATAGCTTATACATAAAAAAGACCGCACCAGCGGTCTTTTTTATATATCTGTATTACAAAAGCTCAATAATCCCTGCCCCCATGTCAAAGGCTTCCTTTCTGTCATGCGTGACAAAAACCACCGTCTTACCTCTTGTCTTTTCCTTCACATACGCAATAACCTGCTCTTTGAGTGTATCATCGAGTCCCTTAAAAGGTTCATCAAGAAAAAGCACATCGTATTCTGCCAGCAATGCCCTGAGAATACTCACCCGCCTGCGCATCCCACCCGAAAGTTCAGAGACTGGTTGATTATAACAATCCTCAAGACCAAGTCTTGCCATTTCCCGTATGACAGCCTGATTCCCGAGTGTCGGCATGACCAGCCTGATATTGTCCTGTGCTGTCATGCCCTCGCACAACCGCTCTTCCTGAAATACAGCACTAAACCGCTTATTTTCCAGTCCGGAAACACTGCCGCAATCCGCCCTTTCCAACCCCATCAGGATCCGGAGCAGCGTTGTCTTTCCAGCGCCGGAAGGTGCCATAATGCAGGTCATCTCCCTGCCGCTTATGGACATGTTTAGGTTGTCAAAAACCATTTTGCCGTCAAACGACTTTGATAAATGTTTAACACAAATATTATTCATCTTTTCCAATGCACATCGCGCTGCACTTTTCAACGCCTTTGCTCATAACATACAATACAATTTTCTCAAAAAAAAGGCTTGCTGCCACGATCACCAGTGTCCACGCAAACAAGTCCGGTGTGTCCAAATACACTTTTGCCTGCTGCAGGCGCTCTCCAATCGACCCTTTCGGAATCCCGATGACCTCTGCGGCGGCCCCTGCCTTCCAGCTCATCCCAAGCGCTACACTGCACGCCGAATAAAAAAAAGGCATAATCTGTGGCAGATAAATATATCTCACTACACGAAGCTTCGGAATCCGAAACACATACGCCATCTCCAGCAGCTGTCTGTCCACGCTTCGGATACCGCTAAGCACACTTGTGTAGATGATTGGCAGAACCATCAGAAACGATATTAATATAGCAAGATTTCTTGAGGAAAACCAAATCAGTGCAAGTATAATAAACGATGCGACCGGCACAGACTTGACTGCCAGCATAAAGGGCGCCAAAAGTTCTTGAACACTGGTAAAATGTGATGACACTGCTGCCAGTGTTACTCCCGCCGCAACTGCCAGAAAAAATCCCGATGCAATGCGTGACAGCGTGAAACAGACAGCTTTCCAGAATGCAGCCGTAATCATGAGCTGGCTAAGCCTGTATACCACTTTCACAGGCGAAACCAGCAATATGTCACTGTCCAGCCACATGCTGGCAAGCTGCCACACAATCATCCAGAACAACACCGCCCAGAGACGGATCTTATGTTTTTCTTTCACTGGTTCCACAGACATCAATTTCCGTAATAAAATTCATCTGCCGGGAGCGCTCCTCCTACGGACTGCGGACTCTGTTCCAACAGCACTGCAAGATATCCTGAAAGCTTCTGCTTCATCTCATCTCCCGTGATACATACAATGTTGCAGTTCGGCACTGCTCTGACTGCCACTGCCGCTGGTACAATGTCATACTTCTCAATCAATGCCGATGCATCCTCGACATTTTCATTGACAAATTTAACGGAAGCCTCATAATGCTCCATAAATGCCTTGACTGCTGCTGGATTTGATTCGGCAAATTCCTTTCTTGCCACGACTACACCTGTCAGAAGTGCGGAATCCGTGCCAAGCTTGTCCCACTCCTCAGTGAGATCCAGTGCAACCCTGATATTCTCGCTCTTTGTCTGCGCCGTGGTCACAAAAGGCTGTGGAAGCATCGCAATCGCATTCTCCTCCGCCATCAGCGCCGACAGGCATTCCGCGTGCTCGCTCTTCCACTCAATCGTCAGATCATTGTCAGGGTCAATGCCATTCTGTATGAGAATATAGTTCAAGGCGTACTCGGGTGTCGCGCCTTTTCCGCTTGCATAGATCGTCTTCCCCTTTAAGTCGTTGATATCCGATACTGTATCTCCACTTTCCACAATGTAGATCACTCCCAGCGTATTGACAGCAAGTACTTTAACGCCGCCCTCGGTATTGTTGTACAGCACCGATGCGAGGTTTGCGGGAACTGCCGCGATATCCACCTGCCCTTGAACCAGTTTCGGTGTCACCTCGTCAACCGCTGCCACAATCTCAAAATGATAGTTATTGTCCGTAAGCTCCCCGGAATCAGCCTTGTCCATAAAATCGACCATTCCCATGGCAGTAGGTCCCTTTAATGCAGCGACGTTGACCGTCACTGGCTCCGCAGAAGTTTGTTCCTGTTTCTCCGCACCGCACCCAGTCATCAGTATTGTTCCCAGCACCAATGACGCCAATAAAGTTTTCAATTTTTTCATAATCTCCTCCATATAAATCACTATAATTTTACGTATTTATTGTAAAAATCTTCAACACGCAGGGGCTTATCAAAATAGTAACCCTGAAGCAGCCCTGCACCGGCCTCATTCACAATTCCCATAATGGTTGTATTCTCAACTCCCTCCGCACAGACGATAATGCCTACATTGTTGCAGAAAGAAATGATAAACTCAATCAGCTTTCGCTCCTTGTCAGTGCCTACCACAGATTTGATCATCGTATGATCCAGCTTCACGATGTCTGTCGGTATATCCTTTAACACTGCAAGTGACGAGTAGCCTGTGCCGAAATCATCCAGGGCGATGCTGATTCCCTGATCCTTAAATTTCTGCAGCCGCTCTGTCAGTTCATCAATGCGCCCGATCCTGCAGCTCTCTGTCAGTTCCAGCACAAGGCGCTCCGGTGCTATATGATACTCCTTAAGCTTGCTGACAGTATAGTCAACGAGTTCATCGTCGTGGAGCTGAATGTAGGACACATTCACATGAATCTTTTCAATCGGATTTTCCCCCCTGTCATCCCAATCCCTGAGATCCCTCAGCACTTGGTCAATGATCCACTTTCCCACCGGAATGATAAACGCAGTGTCCTCAAGAATAGGAACAAACTCCATTGGTCCGATTCCCGGAAAACGCTCATTGTTCCATCGAAGAAGTGTCTCACAGCTTGTCCCTTTCCCAGTCTTAGAATCTATAATTGGCTGCATCACGATGGAAAAACCCTCGAAATTATTATTCACACTTTCGCGCATGGCATCCCTGAGACGCAGCAGTCTTGTCTTTTTCAGATGCATCTCCTCCGTATAGAGCGAAACGCCTTTCTTTCGCACACTCTTGGCATTTTCCAGTGCCACGAGCATATTGCTCATGATCTGGTCAATATACTTGCCATCCTGCGGAAATAACACTGCACCCGCATGAAAATCAAGATAAAACTGATCCAGCGATGCAAATGCCTGTTGCAGCTTCTCGATCTCCCTTTCCGCATCCTCACAGGTTCCATTCTCTATAAGCAGTGCAAAATCAGAACCGTCCATGCGGTAAACACGCGTTTCCGGCGACCTGACTTCCAGCATCTTATGAGCAATCGCATAAAGCGTTTTGTCACCATATGTATAGCCGCGTTCGTCATTGATCCGCTTAAAATTGTTCAGCCCGATCATGACCGCTGCACCACTCTTATTGTTGTACAGCATATCCTCCGTATCCTTGCGAAACTCCTGGAGCGTCCACAGACCTGTGACCGGATCAATCTTATTCCGAACACCCATATTCGTGACAAATCCTGCAAAAAAATCCATTCCGCCCTCATCATCATAGGTCATATACCCCTTGCAGTTTACCCACACATACTCGCCCTCGGCGTTGCGTATCCGGTACTCTACATCATGATAGGAGCTGATATGGTTTGCCATATCCTCAAAATCTTTAAGATACGCTGCCTTATCATCTGGGTGAATCAGATTTAACCACTCGAGATCGGCTGGATAGAGAATCTCACTCCTCAAGCCGAAATATTCCACCGCACCCTTTGACCACCTTGCTGTATTTTCCTTCATATTGCTGGCAAAGAAAAATGTTCTGTTCGATGACTGTGCCAATACATCAAACAACTTGGAATCATACCCATTCATTATGCTATCAAAATCCATAGCTTCCATCCTCTTTATTAGACCCAGGCACTCTCAAAAACGTCAAACGCCGAGCATACCCAACACATGGCAGC
The DNA here is from genome assembly GCA_029067205.1 of Lachnospiraceae bacterium. GTDB lineage: Bacteria > Bacillota > Clostridia > Lachnospirales > Lachnospiraceae > COE1. The sequence continues at coordinate 2,577 of JAIEEY010000470.1, read as the reverse complement.
AGCCCTGCTCGCATCTCTCGCTCAATACGGACTTGTCACCATATTGCATAATACATTTATATAGCGATATAAACACATTATACCGTAAGTACACGCTAAACTCAATTAACAAAATGGATTTTTTATGAAACTTTTTCAAAATGCTGGTAGTCCTTGCTGCTGTTCCATGCCCCTCCCCAACGAAATCCATGTTCTGTAAAAATCCTGTAGCATAAGTCATTCTTGTCGATCTTATAAGGAAAATCAGCACTGCGATCCGCATACGGCACAGCGTTATCAGGCGAGATCAGTTCTATACCGTTCCTTGTCCGCACATAGGGATTGTACAGAGGATTGATGTCTATGGCACAGCCATAGGAATGATTGGAAAGTTTCGTCTGTCCGGGCACTGTCCTGTAGTTAAAACAGGACGTGTTGTTGTCCGCCATAGACGCTTCATCGTCCGCGTCATATTCATCTATAAGACGTATTTTCTCAATTGGATACTGGCTTTCATATAACTCATAAAATATGTCTACCAAATCCTGCGCAATCAATTGATTACAGATTAGTTCCCCCTCCTGAATCTGCGCCTGAAAATCATAGTGCAATACATGGACATATGCTAAATCCTCATAGGAAATCTGCAATGGCTCCTCTGTGTCGGGATAGGATTTTCCAGTGATGCGCTCCTTGATCTCCTCTGTCAATGCCGTATAATAAAAACAGTCCTCTACATCAAAAATGCTTTCTTCGACAGAAACTGTTTCAGAAGGATTCGTCTCGAAACTGTCCTCCTCAAAACCGTACACACTGCCATCGGTTTCTGTTTCTGTCATATCCTGTGTAATTACACTGGTTGATTCCTCTGACGGTTTTATTTCTGGTTCTATTTCCGTTTCCATTTCCACAGCGTCCTTTTTCTGACAGCCAGTCAAAAGATACACTATGACAAAAAACAGCATCATGACATTCCATTTTCTTTTCATCTTCTCCCTCCATTTCCAGTTTCTTATATTGGCAGCACTACGACAAAAGCCATACCTTCCGTCTCGCATTCGGCAAAAATATCTCCGCCCATCTTGTGCATGATTTCCTTGCAGATATAGAGCCCCAGCCCGTTTCCCTGCTGTCCTCTTGTATTTTCTCCACGGAAGAAACTGTCAAACAAATGTATAAACTCTTTCTCAGAAACCGGCGCACCCGTGTTGAACACTCTGATGAGCTGGCAGTAGTCCTCCTCATAAAATGAGATACCGATCAAACGTCCATCTCCGTATTTAAAAGCGTTGACAAAAAGATTCTCAAAGACTTCAAACAGGCGGTGCAAATCCCCCTGTAAAATCCGGTTTTGATATTCATCAATTGTCAGACTGCACTTGCGCAACGCACACTTTTCCCCATAATGCGTTCTGATCCACTGCACAAGCTCTTTTAAATAAAATTCGCCTTTCTCTACTTCAATGTGGACAATATCTTCCTTTGACACCTTCATGATCTCGCTGACAAAGTTCTCAATCTGCACCGCTTTCTCCCTAATCTGGTGATACACCTTTATCCGTTCCGCGTCTGTCGGATACATGCCATCCTCCAACGCTTTCCCATAAAGTTTGATCATATTCAGCGGCGTTTTGATATCATGCGAAAGCGTGAGCAGCAGCATTTTTTTCTCTCTCTGCAGTTCCATCTCCCGCTTGCGGCTCACATAGAGCGCATCTTTCAATTCGTTTAGTCCCCACAAAAACTTTCCGAAAAATTGGTTTTTTTCTGCCTTGACCTCACCCTGCAGATTTCCTTTTGACAATTCATAAGTCATATCCCGCATTCTGTGGAACGGCTGAATCAAATGGACTCTTAAATAAAACAGGACACCTAACAGAAACAACTCCATTACAAACAATGCGCCCTGCATCCAGAAAAGAAGCTGCCTGCCAGAAGCTGCCCGCTGGTAATCAAATCTGAGATAGCCGGCTAAATACGCCTTTGGCATATCCGTTGTCCTGCCTGCGATCATGTCAGCACCCGCAGTGTCCTGTCCGTCTGCTTTATTTTCATAATCGAGCAGTTGAAAAAGCTTTCCCCTACTCGCGCGCCGCCGATGCGCCACTCCAGTAGCATATTTCATCTGCATCGGCGTGTACATAAAATAAAGCGGATAAATCATACACTCCTTCCCATTCGCCACCCCGCTGTAAAAGTTTGTGATGACATCTTTATCTGCCTCAGATACCGGAAGGTATGCAATCGACTGCACCTCACGATAACTGCCCAGATCGATATGATTGACTATTTCTGACACATCTGTCATTTTTATGTCTGTTTTTTCTAAGTCGATCTCTTCTGCTTCTGCTTCTATCTCTGCCAGAATACGGTTTATCTCGACTTTGTAAGACCTCGCGCTTTCATCCTGTTGGTTCTTTCCTATCCTTCCTGCACAAACGGCAAGCACCGCATACACTGCAAGAGACAGAATCATCAACCTGTTATAATTCTTCATAGCAGTAGCCCACTCCCCATACGGTTTTAATGCGTTCCGGCTTTTTGGGATCTTCTTCTATTTTATTGCGCAGCATCTTGATACTGTATCTTATAAACATC
>JAIEEY010000047.1 GCA_029067205.1 Lachnospiraceae bacterium | reverse complement strand
TTCTCCCTTAACGCAATTTGAGACATTATACACCTATTTGGCATGGCAAGCAAACACTTTTACGGATATGTACGGAAGAACCTTTATTTTACACACCCTGTTATACATATTATCAGCTGTAATTTCCGAAACAAGTTATCTGTGGTACAATATCCTAGATCAAACACAATCCAATACGAGCAGCTGATATCTCTGTAATCTGATGATATCGTCCTGCAATGTGACATTCTCATAATTTGACAACAATACTTTTCTGATGGCTCCCAATGCTGGAAGAACTGTTTCTTCTGATTTTGCATTATTGATGATCATAACTCTTTGTCCATTGAGGCTGCGCTCATATCCGATCACTCCTGGTTTCGATTCATATATTGGAGTAAAATCCCCATAGATAAATAATTCCTGATATTCTTCGGATTTTCTGAGTGCTATCATCTTCTTGTAGAAGGAATAAAGAGAATCCGGGTCGTTTTTCTGGGAGGCATAATTTATCTGTCCATAATTCGGATTGACTGCGAACCATGGCTCGGATTTGGAGAATCCGGCATATGGATCGGCGTTCCACTGCATGGGTATCCGCGCATGTTCCCGGCATTCCAGGTTAATTTGTGCCAGGGATTCTGTCTCTGACATTCCTTTTTTGAGATACTCGTTGTACAGGCTGAATGTAGTTGGATCTTTGAAATCTTCTATGCGCTCTTTTGGGTAGTCCATCATGCCAATCGCTTGTCCCTGATAGAGAAATACGATTCCCGGCATGAAGAAATTGATTCCTCCTACCATGGATTTGCTATAAAAATCAATATCTTCTTTTGGAATAAAACGTTCCACTGCGCGGGAAAGATCATGATTTTCCAGATAATTACATAGCATTCCGCTTCCTTTGATATTTTTTTGCTTTGCAAACAGGCAGTCACGCAACGCATTGATCATCTCCACAGGTGTGTCCTTCCATTTTGCAGAGTTGACATGAAACTCGGAATGGCAAAAATCAAAGATAGTTGAAAAATAACCATTTTCCCCGATAAAGTCCGTGAGCATTTCTGGTGGAAGACCCTCGTCTACCTCACCGATTGTCATGGCGTCATAGCGTTGAAATGTATTTTCTTTTAATTCTTTCAGAAAAACACCAATTCCATCGACATTGCTGAAATAAGGAAAACCGTTCACATATCCGTCTGCATCATCAGCGGGCAGATTCCGGTAGGAAAAATCCTTTTTTAAATGACTGATTGCATCGATACGAAATCCCCTGATTCCCATGTCAAGCCATCTGTTTACCATATCATAGATATTTTTCCGCAAAGCGGGATTTTCCCAATTCAGGTCTGGCTGCCATTTGGTGAAAAGATGCAGGTAGTAAAGGTTGGTATTGCCGATTGGTTCCCATGCGCTTCCGCCGAAGATAGAGCGCCAGTTGTTGGGCTCCTGACCGTTCTGTCCTTCCCGGATGATATAATATTTTCCGTATTCCCCATAGGGATCCTTCAAAGCTTTCTGGAACCAGGGATGTTCGACGGAAGTATGGTTTACGACCAGATCCATGAGGATTTTGATTCCGCGTTTGTCCGCTTCCTGAATCAGTTCCTGGAGGTCGCTTTTGCTTCCAAACATGGGATCGATATCCTCGTAATCAGAAATATCATATCCATGATCCTTCATTGGCGATTTGTTGATAGGGCAGATCCAGATGACGTTGATTCCCAAGTCGGCTAAATCATCCAGATGTGCAGTGATACCTTTTAGATCCCCAATACCGTTTCCATCTGTGTCCTGGAAGCTCTTGGGATAAATTTGGTATCCGATCGTATTGTGCCACCATTTCTTTAACATATTATGAGTTCCTTTCTTTGTGTTGTTCTTTGGGCTGCCTTTCCTGTGCCGGAAGAGTCAGAAATAATTAATCCGGCTGCTGCCCGTCATGCGCTTTCCACTGGCAATCCATCACCTGCATATTTGAGAATACCGCCTTAAAAGAAGATTCTTCGGGTGAACAGGCATAGATGCCAAACTGTATTTTGCCGTCTCCTCTGTGCATATGGCAGATACGCATTTGATGAAATGTTATCCCGTCTGATGAACATTCGATACAGTAATCATCTTCCCGTCGGCTGAAACGATACCACATTGATTTTACGGAAGCGTCGATAACGGTAGTTGCCCAGTCTGAATAACCATTATTTGTTACCACACTTCCCAGATGCTGGTATTGATCATTTTCATATTCCACAGAGCCTTTCAGCCAGTTTTCGCTGTCCAAATACATTACAATGCCGCATTGGTCAAACCTGTGGTGACTTTCATCAAATTCTGTCCTGACCACAAAACTGAAATATTTTTCTTCCGTTTCCATTTGCAGGACGGGTGCATTGTCGTTCTGAAAATGGTAATATGTCCTCTGCCACAGATCTGTATGCGGTTTGGTGATTATTTCAATTCGGTCATTCTCTATTTTGTATTCCTGCGGTTCCCTTGTCCATTTAAAATTCTTTAAGTCCATAAATGACTCCCTCCTATTATGTAAGACAAATCTTTTTGGTCCGTTCAATATTTTCCACAGAATTTTCTTTCTATGAACGTTAATGTTATTTTATAACATTTGCTGGAAAAACACAAGAACATATAAGGCGGAGGGGGAGTCCGAACCGGGAGTGGCGGCTTACGGACTGGACTCCTGTCCTAAGAAAGATCGCATTGCAAAGATTGTTTCAAAAAACAACCAGGCCGTGATCCGGCAAAGGTATAAGGTTTTTTGATGTGTACATGGAAAAGGATGGAAGACAGTGCTGTCTGTATTTTGGCAGCACCGTCCGTCTTTAAGGTTGGTTATTCAGTTTCTGATTTGGTTTCTATATTCAATTGGCGTCATACCAATCATTTTCTTAAAAATGCGTGTAAAATAAGAATAATTTCCATACCCCACATTATCGGCAACCGTATTGACTGGCAGATCGGTATTTACCAGCAGGTCCTTCGCAACTTCAATCCGTTTTTGTATCAGATAATTTTTAAAAGAAATCCCGAGTTCCTTTTTAAACAGCTTGGAAGCATAGTCGGGGTCCAGGTAAAATATGTCCGTCAGGACACTGCTTCTAATATCCTCAGAATAATGCTGGTCTATATAATCCTGTATAGATTTTGCGATGGATTTATCCGATTTCTGTTCTGCCAGATAATTTTCGGTAAGACGGATAATATACTGAAGATACATATTCATGTCATAAATGGAATTCCTAGCATTCCTGGAAAGAATGTGATAAGTATCATCATGAAAGAGTTTATTGGCAAGAATTCCCTTTGTCAGTAAAAATGCATATAATATCTGTGAGACATCAATCTGAAAGCTATTCAGTGATACAGCATGTAAGCTGTTGGTGCTGGATAAGCGTTTCAGATACCGGCTGCAATAATCCAAAAAAGCAGCATATTGCAGATTTTTTAAGTAAAGTTCAAGCGTTTCGATATCACAGGAGGGATACTCGGCAAATGATGGCTGATACTCAGAGAGCAGCTGGACATGTTCTGTACAATCCAGAACGTTTGCGGCCATTGCGCGAAGTTCCTTTAAATGAATCCGAAAGGATCCGATGGGTGAAGGAATCCCGATAAAAGCATTCAGACTGCATGACATTTCTGTAGAAACAGTGTAGGTAAAGCGTTCGCAATTCATTGTCAGAAGTGGTGGAATTTCTTTATTCTCCAGTTTAAAAATTGCAAGATATCGGGCGGAAGCAGCATTATACTCTAAAAAGACATTGGAAGGAGTAAGCTGCTCGATAAAAACTGTTTTGAAGGTAGATCTCATATAGCCAATTTGATGGCCGTGGTCTGCAAACGGACTGTCCAGCAGGTTTTCAGGTGTCAGATGGTATGGAAACAGGTCAAATATAACAGGAACAAAGTAATCTGTTTCGCTATATGGCAATTGCGCATTAGTAAAATACTGGAACAATACATCGTTCTGGTCGGAAATCTCCTCATGAAGAAAAGAATGCCAGAAGATTTCACAGTTTTTAGCCAGTTGGTTATTTTGCCTGGTAAGTTGAAGTGTGGCATCTTTGATGATTGATGTCAGCTTACCAGATTCAATCGGCTTTAAAAAGTAATGAAAAGTTTTAAGGCTGAGTGCTTTCTGGGCATAGTCAAAATCTGCATAGTTTGTTAATAAAATAACAGGCATATCGTTATGATTCTGGCGGATCCATGTTAGAAGCTCCAAACCATTGCCATTTGGCATATCAATGTCGCTCAACAATAAGTCTACATGATTGTGGGATAAGATCTCCTTTGCGTCCGTAATGTTATATGCAGTCAGAACTTTATCAAATCCTAGTGCTGCCCAGTCGATATTTTTCATAAGTGAGGCAATGACAAAACGGTCATCATCTATAAGCAGTATTTTCATTTTTATACCTCCGAAACCTGATAAGGTATTGTTAATTGTATATGTGCGCCTCCCTGCTTTTCATTGAAAAAGCGAATTTTATGATTTTCTCCATAGAGCAGATTTAAGCGCCGTATACTGTTTGGAATACCTACATGAGTCCTGTTTTCTAAATTGATTGCTTTTTTCAGAAGACCGTCAAGAACATCCTGGGGAAATCCTTGTCCGGAGTCGGCAATATCAATTTTTAAATAGGGATTGTCCTCTAAAAATTCTTTTGTAACTAAAATCTGTATCTGCAGCGTGTCATTGGCAGATGGATTGTATTTTATTGTGTTTTCCACAAAGGTGATCAGAAGCAGTGGCGGGATCAGGGCATTTTTATGTTCACTGTCAATGCTGCACCTGTATGTGACAAATGATCCCAACCGCAGCTGCTGTATATCAAGGTATGACTGAATATGTGCCAACTCATATTCAAGCCGTACAAAATCCTTATCTGCCTGAAATAAATACCGAAGATAACGTGAAGTAAAAAGTACCATGGATTCAATGTTCTGATAATCTTCAAGCTGTGCCATACTGCCAATCGTAGTCAGACAGTTCAGATAAAAGTGTGGTCTGATCTGGTGCTGCAAAAAGGTGATCTGGAAACGTTTCTTTTCCAATTCGTTCTCATATACATTGATCTTCAATTTTTTTATCTGGCAAATCAAATTCTTAAATTGTGTGTTTGTCTGTTCCAGCTCCCGTACCTGGCTGCTTTGAAGGTCAAGAAGGTCATTTTCCCCATTTAGCTTTTCCAAATTGGCAGAAAAGGCGGCGATTGGTTTAATTACTTTCTGATACATATTAACGATAAAAGCTGAGAGAATGATACATACACAGGTGGAGGTCACAATCACAAATAACTGGAAGAGAAAAAGATGTCCATAATTGTGAAAGTTATCCGAATAAAGCAAAATATTGTAAGGCAGGTCATAATCACTGCCATGAAAGATGTGTAATGAATAAAAAAGACCGGAATCTGCATTATTTTCAAGAACAGGATCAGAGAGCAGGGTATTCCCGTCCAAATCGGATATAAGGTAATATCCTTGTTTTCCTAATTCCAGGTCAGAAAGCGCAGCAAACTGGTCAGTCATTTTTGTAAAGGCACAAAATGTCCTGTTATTGTAAGTCAGAATATTATACATATAAACAATACCATCCAATTCTGTAAATCTCCATGAAAATGATGGCCTTTTTTCGGTAGTTGCATAATCAATGACAAAAGACTTGACTTTTAAATAATCATAATAGGGCAATGTCATTTGTGAGGCGTTAAAAAACAAATCTTGTTCGGCAAGATATACAAAATAGTGATATTCATATCCGGTTGCATACTGTTGGTTTACCCCCCGTATCCGGAGTGCTTCCATGGCCAGCGACTGTTCATAATCGTTGTCCGTCCCTTCAATCTCCTCAAGGAGAAGCTCCTTCAATATTGTCCACTGTATAAAATGCTGTATCGCGTTCAGGTTTGTAGAGTTTTCCTGCAGGAAAAGCTCAACAGAATTCTGAATGGCTTCAAAATTTTGCCTTTGTATATTGATAATGCAGATTGCACTGATCAGGACATTGATTCCGATAATAAAAAGAGCAAGAAAGATCAGGAATTTAACATTTTCAACTAAGGAATATGAAGACTGCTGGTTCTTTTTTGTCCGTATCTTAATAGCCATAAAGAAAATCTCCTTTTAAGTTAAGTGTTTCATTAGTTTGTTATTTTAACCCATCATTTTAACTTATTTTTATGATTCATTATAAGGCAGGAAAGACCGGATTGCTAGTGATGAAAAGAAAAAGCACGGATTTGTATGATTAGAAAGACGGAATAGTGCTATCGAATCAGAGTTGCAGAACATAAGATGAAATGAGAAAACAGGAGGTGCACAGATGAAAAGAAAAAATAGGAAAGCAGGTATAAAAGTAAAAATTATTGTTCCGACCACATTGGTTGTTATTTGCGTCTGTATTTGTATGGCATTGATTTTTAAGTGGCAGATGGAAACCAATATGACCAATACAGGCGGACAGGTTGCCGAATATATTGCTGCACGCGCTGTGGCACAGACAGACGGGAATTTAGTGGAAAAAATCCCGGAAAATAGTGAGGGCTCTGCACCATATAATGCTGTTCGGAATTCTATTATTCCGGTTATAGAGGGGGCACCAGTAATAGATATGTATTTGTTGTACACAGACGGTGAACATATTTTTTATATGATGGACTTAAAGGAAAACGAACGGATATCATTCGGCATGGAATATAACCAGGTGGATCAAGTGCTGGAAAAGGCATTTATGGGAGAGATTGTATATAATGAAAAAATCATATCAACAGATAAAGGGGCTGTCATTACGGTATATATGCCTGTATGCAACCGTGCTGGTGAGCAGGTAGGGGTGCTGGGCTGTGACTACGATGCCAATAATGTGAAAGCTGGAGTGAACAGGACAATGGCAGTAGTGGGAATGGTTGGAATTGTATGTGTAGTTTTAGCATGTTTTCTATTTCAAATCATTATCGGACGGATTACCAAGAGTCTGGGTGATGTGGACAAGTGCATATATGATATCGCGAACAGTAATGGAGATTTAACAAAATCAATACAGGTAATGACGGGAGATGAGGTGGAGGTTATTGCAGGGCATGTCAATGAACTGCTTATGTATATGAGGAAGGTGATGACAAGTATCTTTGATAGTTCTGTCAAACTGAATGCCTCGTCAGAGAACGTGGTAGCCCGCTTTAAAAATACGCAGGAGAGTGTTGTGGAAGTTTCTGCGACAATGGAACAAATGAATGCAACCATGAAAGAGACGTTTGATTCCACGAAGAGGATAAATGAATCTATAAATGAAGTTTATAAATTTATAGAGAATATCAGCCGACAGGCGGGTGAAGGAGGAACTTTGTCTTCGGAAATCAAAATGAGTGCGTATGAGATTAAGGAAAAAGCCATTGCAGAACAGACACAGGCGAAGCAGCATGCAGTCAGAATATCGGAAAGTGTATATGATAAGCTTGAAAAATCAAAAGCTGTCGAGCAAATCGGTAAACTCACATCAGATATTATCAACATTACGGATCAGACCAATCTGCTTTCCCTGAATGCCAGCATTGAGGCGGCAAGGGCTGGAGATGCAGGACGTGGGTTTGCAGTAGTTGCAAGTGAAATCAGTAAACTTGCGACAGATTCTGCCATGGCAGCAGAGCAAGTCCAACAGGTGAGTGCAGATGTTATGAATGCGGTCAATGAACTGGCAGAGGAGACTGCCAGAATGATGAAATTCATGGAGGAAACAGCCATGCAGGGTTATGCAGGCCTGGTTTCGACAAGTGAAGAATACAGCGCAGATGCCAGCAGGCTTAATGATATCATGATGGTGTTTGACAGCCAGTCAGAGCAGCTGAAAAACAATATGGATAACATCTGCCAGGGGATGGAAATCGTAAGCGGGTCGGTGGAAGAAAGCGTAAAAGGTATCAACAGGGTAGCAGAAATGTCAGCAAACATTACGGAAAATGTGTCTGATATCGGTGAGCATGCAGAAAAAAACAAGGATATAGCGAATTTGCTCGAAATGGAAGTAAACAAATTCAAATTGTAATATCATTGGAGACGGATTTGTGCTATTTACTTCTCGGATAAGTGCTATAAGCGGTAAGATAAAAGTTATATTATTATATTGTAAAAAATATAAATTTACAACAAGTGAAAGGAGAACATCATGAAGAATAAGAAATTGGCAGCATTTAAACAGAGCATACCGC
>JAIEEY010000469.1 GCA_029067205.1 Lachnospiraceae bacterium | reverse complement strand
GTCATATCGCTTCATTACTGTTTCTAAGTATATCGAAAACATTAAAAAAGTAAATTTAGATTGAATAAAAGAAAAAAAGAATGTATGAAATACAAATTTTGACACATACTGAATCCATATATTAATGAAAGTCCATGTGATGTAAATTGCTACAGGCATCACATAAATGCGATAAATGTTTATATAGAAAAGGTATTTAAAAATTCAGAAAGGCATGGTTATTCATATGTATCAAGTTTTTGAAGAAAACAAAAATTATATGTCAGAACTGCTTCACATTAATGATTCTTTTGATATTGTGAGCAGAGATGTGCTGATTGGTGACAAAAATGCTGTATTTTACTTTGTTGACGGATTTTGTAAAGACGATCTGATGCAGAAGCTTTTGCAGTTTTTAATGGGATTGAAGGCTGACGACATGCCGCAAAATGCAAAGGGCTTAAACCAGCTCATGCCTTATGTTGAAGTGGATCTCACAAAGGATTTCAATGAAATTGCAAAGAATGTACTTTGTGGCGTGTTTGCTGTTATCATCGAAGGTTTTGATGATTGCATTCTGATCGACTCGCGAACCTATCCAGCGCGAGGTGTATCAGAACCTGAAAAAGATAAGGTTCTGCGCGGTTCCAAGGATGGTTTTGTCGAAACGGTTGTATTCAATACCGCACTGATTCGCCGACGCATCAGAAGCACTGACCTCCGCATGGAAATGCTAAGTGCCGGAAAGGCCTCCAAGACCGATATCGTACTCTGCTATATGGATGACAGGGTTGACAAGGAATTTCTCAGAAAAATACGCGACCGCATCAAGGATATCAAAGTTGATGCATTGACACTGAATCAGGAAAGTCTCGCAGAGTGTCTGTTTACATCGAAATGGTACAATCCATTTCCAAAATTTAAGTATACAGAACGCCCTGACACTGCTGCGGCTCAGATTTTAGAGGGAAATATCATTATATTAGTAGACAACTCTCCTTCCGCAATGATCCTGCCAATCAGCATACTGGATATGATACAGGAGGCAGATGATTTCTATTTTCCGCCCCTTACAGGTTCCTATCTCAGGCTGTCGCGTTTCCTGATCCTGATACTGACCTATTTTGTCACACCCACATTCCTGCTGCTGATGCAAAATCCAAGCTGGATTCCGCCCGGATTAAAATTCATCGTGGTAAAGGAAGATATCAATGTCCCACTGATCTGGCAGTTTTTGATCTTAGAGCTTGCAATCGACGGACTGCGGCTGGCAGCGGTCAATACGCCAAATATGCTGTCGACTCCCTTGAGTGTCATGGCCGCGCTGATTCTTGGTGAGTTTTCGGTAAAGAGTGGCTGGTTCAATGCCGAGGTCATGTTGTATATGGCATTCGTTGCCATTGCAAATTATACGCACCCCAGCTATGAGCTCGGTTATGCTATCAAGTTTTTCAGATTGATCAATCTGATTCTGACTGCTATTTTCCAGTTCTGGGGCTACCTTGCAGGCGTTATCCTATTCTTCACTGCTATTATCACGAACAAGATGGTATCTGGTCAGAGCTACCTCTATCCACTCATACCATTCAGCTATCAGAAGCTTAGCCATGCACTGTTCCGGCACCGACTGCCTAAGTCAGCAGAATAGGCATTTTCTTAGAATTTTGAAACCGTGAAGAAATAACTTGTGCAGATTATATCTTCACGGTTTCTATAATTTTTTATGTTAAACTGTATAATTTCGTTTTTCTTTTATCGTGCGCAACCACCTTTAAGAATATTGATGCAAATTACCATCATTTCTTATTCACTGCCAGCTTATTGGTGAAACCACAAGATTGCTGAATCTTTCCATCACTTAGATAATACTGCGCATTATACACAAAGAATGTCCCAATCAATAAATACACTGATTTCATTTTGTTTTTATAAATGATCTTGATCAGCAGCGACAATGCCATTGACACAATACCAAAAAGGAACAATGCTGATGTATAATTCGGAATGGTATCCAAAGTCTTTGTAACAGATGTTGTATTCATAAACATATTCATAGATATCAGTGAATGCACATAACAATTTACGTTTCTCATAAGAGACAAAATCCTTACTGACACAATGATAAACATACTCGCATACAGGATCCATGCTATATTCAATACCTTCCTGTTTTCGTATTTGCGATGCATCTTAATAAGTGCATAGTAGAAAAGCATCGGAACACTGCTTTCCACATATCTTCCAAACAACAAATGATCACATCGGTTCACTTGTGTGCCATGCAGATATCCATAACTGCTCTGAAAAAAGAACAACAATCCGAGTACCAGACTGCCTAAAAAACACACGGAACCCTGTATGACAATGATTTCCTCTACTTCTTTGTGTTCTTTATCTTTTACAAATCTCACCACCGTGCCAAGCATCAGGCATAAACCGACCACTGCCAACCCAAAGGTACTGCATGTGCAGTTATAGTTCCAGCCTGCAAACGGCGTTATGACTGCTTCTATTCCTTTTAATGTAAACATCTTTTGATATATTTCGGGCTGCAGAAAATCTGCAAGTGTATTATGTTCTAAAACAGCACTTGCATATACATACATTTTCTGCCATTTGGAAATATACATGTCAATCAAAAGTCCCAGCACAAGCGTTGACATATATGATATTATGGATATTCTACCCTTCCTGCGACTTGCTATGATCAGTATCGTAATTGTCGTTGCCAAGACAATTACCATTCCCCTCTGATGAACCATAAAAGCATATACTGCCAAAACTGCTGCCATTGCACTGCACATTTTTTCTTGGAAATATCATCTATATACAACTTTAACAACAGTGTAACGATCAGCCATGGAATCACAAACAGAAGCATTTCTGCCCATGTATATTTGTTGTGCAGCAGTATCGAAGGAAACAACCCTGTCAATAATGATATTGCAAATGCATTTCGCTTATCGGAAAGCATATACTTGACAGCAATATGATAGGCAGTTACCGGTATCAAGGAAGTCAACCTGGAATTGATCACAAGCATAACCTTATATCTTGTTGCAGCATTATCTAAGAAAACAAACGGAATAATATACCACAACGCCTGTCCATACTTGTAATAATATCCATCTTCAGCAAGAAACCTACTCCAATCATGTCCAGTAAGAAATGCTGCAGAAGCCATAGTTCCCAATCCGTCCTCAAATGCTGGAGCTGTATATATTGAAGAAGCGGCAGCTTATTCAGGGATTGGTGTTAATAAGCTGCGTGAGCTTAGGATCTGTAGAAAAATAACTGACACATCTTGACTTGTCTATTTCTCCGATTGTGCATATCAAAAAGCCTCGCCGTAGCCCGCTACGCCTACGTTTTTTGATATACACCCTCGAAGAAATATCCTGCGTAATCTGTATCACTTATTTTCCTACAGCTCCTTACCAATGAAAAAACTGTCGGTTTGTTTTGTGGGTCGGCAATAAGCGGTTGATCAAACGCCGCCTGTTCGATAAGTACATTGAGCAGGAGTATTCTATCTGACATAGCTGTTGTTCTGATATTAAGACTTTTGAGTCATTCCATAGCAAGAATCATAGTAGTCCAAATTCTTGCAGTTTTTGTGAAACTTGTGGTGTAAAATCAGCTTTGATATGGTACAATAAATGAGTCATATCAAGGCTCTTTCCACTACGGAAAGGAGTTTTAAAATGTCTGAGAAACGGAAAGACAATAAAGGACGAGTCTTAAAGACAGGGGAGAGCCAGCGAAAAGACCTGATTTATCAATATCGCTACACGGATATCCACGGAAAGAGACAGACTATTTATTCCTCTGATTTAAAAGAACTAAGGGAAAAGGAAAAGACAATTCAGAAGCAGCTTGATGAAGGGATTGATTATGCTGCCGGAAAAGTTACTGTTATTGCCCTTTTGGAACGCTATATCAGTCTGAAACAGGGTGTACGCTACACTACCAAAGTCGGTTATAATTTTGTGCTAAATCTGATTAAGAAAGAAGATTTCGGCTACCGACACATAAGGGATATTAAGGTATCGGATGCTCAGCAGTGGATTATGAAGCTTCATAATGACGGTAAAGGATACAGTACTATTACAAGTGTCTGAGGTGTTATCAAGCCAGCTTTTCAAATGGCTTACAATGAGGATATTATCCGAAGAAATCCATTTGATTATAAATTGATTGATGTTGTGCCAAACGATTCACAAAAACGTATTGCTATGACATCGGAACAGCAGGAGCTTTGGATGAAAGTATTATGATGAATTTGTAGTGCTGCCGGGAACAGGAATGCGTGTCAGCGAATTTTGTGGCTTGACAAAAAGTGATTTAGATTTTGAAAGCCGGAAAATCCGTGTAGATCATCAGCTTGTCAGGAAACGAGGCGGAAAATACTATGTGGAGAAAACCAAGACTGAGTGCGGATGCCGTTTTATCCCTATGACAGAGGAAGTCTATCGAAGCCTGAAAAATATCCTTACCCGCCGCAAGAGCTTGAAGACAGAAATGATTGTTGACGGATACAGCAACTTTCTTCTGCTGGACAAGGATGATAAACCGAAAGTAGCATTACATATCGAAAATGAGATGCGATGGGCAATGAAAAAATATAAGAAGTTTTATCCAGATAAAACATTACCACATATCACTCCCCATGTGTTCCGTCATACGTTCTGTACCAACATGGCAAATGCAGATATGGACATTAAAACTTTGCAGTATGTAATGGGACATTCCGATGTAGGTGTTACGCTGAATATCTATACTCATGCCAGCTATGATCGTGCAGCGGAACAGCTGGCGAAAATTTTAGACTTCAAAGAAGCTGATATGCATGGAAAACAGAGAAAATCAGGTTGAGAAATGCACTAATCTACTACACCAATTACTACACCATTTGCCCGTAAATTTGCGTAGATTTATAACAAATTACGCAGACTAAGGGTAAAAAACTAAAATGAAAAAAGCGCCGAAAAGCTTGAAATATCAAGATTTGAAGGCTCATGAAGGGATATAAAAGATATGATTAAAATACTATTCGTGTGCCACGGCAACATCTGCCGCAGCACGATGGCGGAAAGCGTCATGACATACCTGGTAAAACAACAAAAACTGGAAAAATCATTCTATATCAACTCCGCTGCCACCAGCCGGGAAGAGATTGGCAATCCTCCCCACTATGGCACGGTTGGCAAACTGCGCGAGGTCAGGATTCCACTAATACCACACCACGCAGTACAGATGACCGCACAAGATTACGTCCAATATGATTATCTGGTTGGCATGGATACCGCCAACATCAGAAACATGACACGCATCGCAGGTGGTGACAATGATGGCAAGATTTATAAGCTTCTGACTTTCGCAGGTTCTGGCAGAGATGTCGCCGATCCATGGTACACAGGGGATTTTGATGTGACTTATGCAGATGTAACTGAAGGCTGCAGCGGACTCCTCAAACATATTCTTGAGAATGACTGGGATAAACTCTGATGACATTATGCAGTGCAGGCCCAAATGCCTACACTGCATAATGCAGGTTTTTCTCACGCACTTTCTGGATTTCCAGATGGTCTATGATCAGTCCCTTGATCTTTCTGACCTGCTCCTCGTCATAATCTTCATCGTATGTAATTCTCAACTTCTCAGCTGCGATCACCACACAGTTGTTTTTCACATTATACTCACCGTCCTCTATCCAAAAGCCCACTGTCAGTATTTCGTTGTAGTCATCCTCAGCAAAACAGATACTGATTTCCTCGTTGTTAAAGAAATCAATATTTCTGTTCCTGACATACATTGGAGAACCATTCTCAAAATAGATGGTAAAATCATAATGTTCCTGTGCCAGGTTGATGATATTCAAATCTTTGATCGCACTGTGAAAACTTTCCCCGCTATTGACTTCGAACGCAATCGCCCTGAGGCAGTCATAATTGAGATCTACCTTTCTAGAAAATGCGATAATTGGTTCAATCTCGTGATAATGTACTTTTCCCAGTTTATCATGGAGATATGTCCTGATCTCATCTGCCGAAGGATATTCAAACCGGAAATGATAATGAAACCGCCCAGGACGATTTACAAAGAAATCATTGAGTTTGCGAATATCATTACAGGTGATGACAAACAGCTTCTTCCCCTGCGATATCCCGTCAAACAGACTAAGCAGTGCCGCCTGTGGCTCAACCTCTCCTTCCGATGGCTTGACATCGCCAAAGGTCTTGTCAAACTCGTCAAAAAGCACCATGACACTCTGATCGATCGTCTCAAGATACGATGCGATTCCTGGGATATACTGGTCTACTACAATGATCGGAATGTTGCCTTTTATGGCTTCTACCGACAAGAGCTTTGCAAACATTGACTTTCCGATTCCTTTACACCCGCTTAAGATCACTCCCAGATTTGTCTCAAACTTCTCATATGTCCGCAGAACTTTCTGTACCTTTTTCATATGTTCCCCATAGATCTTGTCCTCCTTCACCTGAATATCTGCGTACTCATCCAGATAAAAACCTGCCATTTTCTCAAACCTTACAATATATGATCTGGCGGGCAGTTCATTGTAGGTCATCACTGTGTCATTGTAGATTTCAATTTTGGTTCCGATCTTGATCGCTTTCATATCCTTCCTCCTCACATAAAAATCCTCTAATCGATACTTTTATCATTGTATCAATTAGAGGATATCCTATTTTTTTCATTTTGTCATTGGACGGTTAATCCAAAGCGGCGATCTTACCTTCTATTGCACATGCTGCTGCCGATCTGGGGGACGCCAGATAAATATTCACTTTGGAAGTTCCCATACGTCCGAGGAAGTTTCTGTTGTTTGTCGCGATGACAGTTTCACCATCGGTCAGAATGCCACCAGTCCTGCCGCAGCACAAACCACAGCTGGGGTGCGTGATGATCGCGCCTGCCGCTGCCAGGACTGCCAGTGTACCATTGGCATCTGCTTCCCTGTATATCTTGCGGCTCGCCGGTGTGACAATGAGCTTCACAAAAGGCGCTACGTGCTTTCCTTTCAGCACCTCTGCCGCTGCCATTAAATCCTCGAGCCTTCCGTTTGTGCAGGAACCGATAAATACCTGATCGATTTCCTTTCCTGCAAGCTCTGAAACAGGCTTTACATTGTCCACATTGGAGGGACATGCCATCACTGGTACAAAATCCTCTGCCTTGTATTCAATCACCTGGCAATATTGTGCATCTGCATCTCCGACCAGGTCTCTTTCCTTATCTGTAAGTGTTATTCCACAATATTCCGCGGTCTTCTCGTCCGGTGTGAAAAGTGCGCACTTCGCCCCTGCTTCGATTGCCATGTTCGACATGGACATTCTTGACGCGACTGTCATATTTTCAACAGTATCACCTGTGAACTCCAGCGCTTTATAGGTAGCGCCGTCTGCACCAAGATCGCCGATCAGCTTCAAGATAATATCCTTTGCCATAACATTTTCGGGCAGCTTCCCCGTTATGTTTACCTTGATCGTCTCTGGTACGCGGATCCAGAGTGTCCCAGTGCCGAGGATACTTGCCATCTCCGTATAGCCGATACCCGACGAAAATGCGCCGACACAGCCATAAGTCGTCGTGTGGCTGTCCGTTCCAAACACGATATTTCCCGGCTTTACATAACCTGCCTCTGTCATCAGCTGATGGCAAATTCCGTCGGAGCGGTGGATATTTTTCATGCCATACTTTTCCACAAACTCATTGCCGATACGGAAATGCCTGGTGTCGTCGACCTGACTTGCTGGTACCAAATGATCATATATCAACACAACATTGTCTGCATCCCAGAGCTTTGAAAATCCCATCTCCTCGAATTTCGATGCCACAAAGGGGATAAAGATGTCATGTATCATCACACGGTCGACATTGACGGTCACAATCTCGCCGGGACAAACGTCTTTTCCGACATTGTTTCTCACGATTTTTTCTATTATAGTTGAACCCATAATTCTATTCTCCTAAATCTATTTATTCTTCCATGTAAAGAACGCCTGTCCTTTATACCCTGATATTGTTTCGTTTTTGCATCGCCTTTACAAGACCGCCCGCGTTGAGAATATCTACCAGATTCTGCGGCAGCGATGTGATCGGGTACTGTTTTCCATGATGTTCTATGGACTCGTTGATGGCAATCGTGATCTCATCCCCTTCCTTTACATCACCCTGAAGCGCATCATTCTCTATCAGCAGCAAGCCATTGTTGATAGAATTGCGGAAGAAAATGCGCGCGAAGGACTTTGCGAGCACACACTTGATGCCAAGCGCCTTGATGATCTCCGGCGCCTGCTCTCTCGAGGAACCACAGCCGAAATTCTTCCCGGCAACGATAATGTCTCCCTCTTTGATCTGCCCCGCAAGTTCTGGGCGCAGCGGCGAAAACGCATACGGCACCATGTCCTGCACGGTCTTTAACGCAAGATACTCTGTTGGTATAATGATATCCGTGTCGATATCATCACCCAAAACCCATATTTTTCCTGTAAATTTATCCATGTTTTTGTTCAAACTCCTTAACTCCCTATGATATCATATCCGCTGTTGCAATCTCGCCCTTTATTGCAGATGCCGTTACTGTCGCCGCTGATGCGAGGTACACAAATGAGTCCTTGTGCCCTGCACGTCCCTTGAAATTGCGTGTTCCAGTGCTGATCAATACTTCGCCCTCGCCGATGACACCCTGACAGCTTCCCCAGCACACACTGCAGTTCGCATTCATGACAATCGCTCCTGCCTCCATAAAGGTATCGATAATCCCTTCTGCAAGCGCCTGTCTGTACACCTCCGCACTCGCCGGGACCACTAGAAATCGCACATGTGGGTGCACTTTTTTGCCCTTGATCAATTCCGCACCAACTCTCAGATCCTCAATCCGTCCATTGTTGCAGGAGCCAAGAAACGCCTCATCAATATGTGTTCCCACACATTCCTTCGCATTGACAACACTATCCACAAAATGCGGCTTTGCCACAATTGGTTTAATCGTTGATAAGTCAATATCGTACACCTTAGCAAAATGCGCGTCTGCATCACTCTTAAAATTATGCTTTGGCTCTCTGCCATGTGCTTTCAAATATTCGAGTGTAATCTCATCAACCTCCATCAAAGCAGTCTTCGCACCAGCTTCCACGCAGAGATTGCAGATGGCGATCCGGTCACTCATATTTAACATTTTCAAACCATCACCGCCAAACTCCATTGCCATATAATTCGCGCCGTTTGCACCGATCATACCGATTATGGACAAGATCAGATCCCTCGCATAAACACCTTCCTTCAATTTTCCTGTCAGATTAAATTTCAGGGTTTCAGGCACTAAAAGCCATGATTTCCCTGTCACCATCGCATAGAGATAGTCTGTACAGCCCACACCTGTTCCAAACGCGCCGACTGCACCGTAAGCACATGTATGGCTGTCCGCACCAAATATCAGTTCCCCGCTCGTGACATGGTTCTCCATCATCACCTGATGGCACACTCCTGCCCCCTCATAAAATTTGATGCCATGCTCCCTTGCAAAATCCCGCATTTTCTTGTGTGATGCCGCCGTTTTTACGCTGTCGCATGGAACATTGTGATCCACGATCCACACTAATTTATTGACATCTGCGATACGTGGATTCTTGAGATTATTGTACATATCGATCGTGAGATGCGTCGTCCCGTCATTACTCATCAGGCGGTCAAGCTCCACCGTATGGATATCTCCCGGCTTTACGGACTCCACGCCAGCTGCTGCCGCAATAATTTTTTCTGCTATTGTCATTCCCATCTTTATACCCCCTTGCGTGCTTCGGCACGCATAACAATCAATAGTTTGAAAGTGACTTTCATTCCTTATTTAACGATGCGATCAATCCGCCTTGGTCAAGGATTCCCTGCATATATTCAGGCAGCTTCGTGCACTCATATTCTTTTTCATTGACACGCACCACACCCTCCTGCATGGAAAGTTCCATATCATCTCCTGCATTGACATTGTCATACAGATCTTTGCACACGATCACCGGAAGTCCGATATTGATCGCATTTCTATAAAAGATACGCGCAAAGGACTTCGCGACCACCGCCTTGACTCCCAACGCCTTCAACACACTTGGCGCCTGTTCCCTCGAGGAACCACACCCAAAATTCTCCGATGCCACGACATAATCCCCCGGCTGCACCTGTGACGCAAAATCCGTATCCAAAGACTCGAAAGTATGTACTTTCATCTCATCAATTGTGGGATATATAATATACTGCGACGCGATAATCTGATCTGTATCCACATCCTGCCCAAACTTAAATATCTTTCCCATTGTAATATCCTGTCCTTTCCTGTAATGTAATGAATTCTTAATTCGCTTTGTGCTTTTTATAGTGTATCAAATTTATCCATAAAAAACTAGGATTATTTTTATTGTATCATGCTGTTTTTTTGGTTCTGATGTGGTATAGTTATAATATAAAAAGTTTGACATCTAAGGAAAGGAAGGTAACAAAAGATGGACAGAGTCTTAGGTGCTTACGGCTATGGAATTGCCCTATTCTCATTGCCTGTATTGCAGGATTTTCTGAAAACCGAAAAAGTCCGTTCAAAAAAGCTGCTGACCAAATTACAAAAGGACAAGGAACTTTATTTAAGAACACAGGAACAAGGTATCCTATTTCCCATTGTAAAGATCGATGCCGGTGGATATATCGTCAAACTGGACGGATACGATGAACCTTTTGACGAGGAGTGGAATCTAAAATTAGCGTATGAAGGATTTAATATCGATATTCAGAACAGCCTTTGCCTCTCCGATCTGGAACCTCTTGACTATTATGACGCAGAGAAACTGGATAAGTATGAAAACTCCTCCCAGACGATGGACGGTAAAACTTATTATAGAAGTTTTAAATACGATGTGCCCTCTGGGAAATATCTGCTGTCTGTGAAAGGCTACGCACGCAAAAGTGCAACGGGACATTCTTCATCATGTGAATATCCTGAATACGGATTTCTGTTTTCTCTCACAAAAGTAGAGGCGTTTGACGGTTTCAAAAATCCCAGGGAAAGCGAACTTTATGAGTTCAATATCGCATGGCTTACAAGATCCCGCGAAGCATTCATTGAATGGTTTCCAGAGGAAGACGGAGGACGGAAAAATCCTCCCGCAGAAAATGAATATCATGCTGTCATCAAATTAGAGGATGAGTCCCCCTGCCACCTGCACATTGTATTTGACCACACAGACCACTGCCGTGTCTGTATCCTGTGGAAAAATACATTGGATCATCTGCTGGACAGTGGTCAGGAACATATTCTTTACGAAGAAATACGAAAAAAGGGTAAAACACAGTTCCAAAAAGTCGGAAGAATGATCATGAAATAAGTATGGAGGGCGATGAAGTGTCCGTAAAAGTCAAATACATATTATGTATCATTTCCTTACTCATCTGTATTGCACTTGTTTTATCAGTCTTTATAGCGAACGCAGGTTCAACGCAAGTAGCTCTTAATCCACTTGCTCCAGAGTCTGAATTAACAATAACGCCATCTATGAAACAGGTTGCCGCATTTGAAGCCCAAAACAAAGAATTTAAATCACCATATGATACAGACAAATGTTATAATATCACTCCTGACTTTATTGCAGACAATTCCGACTATACGATTTTCAAATACGAAGAGTGTCGCGAATCCTTTGTCCTATATGATGGACAGATATACCGTCTCGGTGAATATTTGGGAAGATCGAACATTGCAAGCATGGCTCTTGCAGATTTGAATAAGGATGGTCAGTATGAGCTATACTATACTTTCTTATGGGGTTCCGGCATACTCCGTTCACAAATAGGATACTTCAATCCCGCAAACAAAAAAGTGACCGTATTTGACTGCTCGGTCTTTGTTTCTGACCTGATGCTGACTGTAAACGAAGCCGGAGAATTATGTGTGAACACTGTTACCCCTGATTACTATGACAATGAATCTGATGTCGACTTTGTGATCAAAGCACAGGATATGATTGGTACGATCACTCTTGAAAAGAATAAAATTACGGCGCATATTGACCAATCGATCTTAGACCAGAAACCAGACATTATTCGCTCTATGGAAAACACAAATGACAATAGTCAGCTTTTATACAAAATCGAGAGACTATTACATCAATTAGGAAACATTTTTTGAAAATAATCTTATAATTGTGGAGGTAAAACATGGATAAAGAAACCAAAGAGCTATTTAATGCGCTCATCAAAGAAATGGACAGAATGCAGGAAAGGACAGACAGTAAAATAGATACTGTTCAATCCAGTATTAATGCATTCAAAGAAGAAAACAGATACCAGCACGAACAAATGATGCATGAAATCAATGCCCGCAAATTAAACTTAGATACTGTTGATCTACTCCTCAAAAAGGTTATCTTTCCAGAAAACGACGTAAACATTCTAAAAGAACAAGTACGAAAACTTACAGCATAAAAATGATTGCAGTTTTTAACCAAACAACACAAGGAGGCACGAACTATGGAAAAACAGATTTTTACAAATGAGATTATTTTAAGCTGGCTGCAGTACTACTCGCAAAACACGCCAATTGACTTGGAGCATGTCAAAATTATTGACATCACCAAGAAAAACAAAAACGTAATCCCCACTGTCGAGGCACACAAGACCACTCTGGTATTTACCAATGCCGGAATTGATGACATCTTTTACCGTCTGTGGAATGCAGGTCTTGGTGAGTGTGAGGTTTGGTACAACGAGGGCTCTGATCCGAGCGGCGAAATCCTGCATAATCAGATCAAGGATATGATCAACCGCGGCATCAATGCCTCTGCAGGCATGCTCATCATCAACCCAAACGCCAGAAATTCCTCGCGTATCGGACTGAGCAACGAGAAACTCCAGCGCGGTTCGATTCACTATGTAGGCAGTGAGATCCGTTCGATCATTCTCAGCAAGATGATGGTTGATCCGCAGGATGATATCTGTGTGATCGGCGGTGAGAGCATCGCCATCGAGGCAGCATTGATCGCCGCGGAAGGTTCCGTTATCGCTGTTGAGTACAGCAGGGCTGACCGCTCCACCCTGGAAGACAATGTATCACACTTTGATCTCCACAATATCAAGATCATCGACCATGTCGACGAAAAGACTATGGCAGAATACCCAGTTCCTTCGCTGGTATTCCTGGTTGCGTCAGCAAGCACGGAACAGGAGCTTGAATGTCTCACGAAACTAAATCCGAATATCAATGTGGTCATTTACACATTGGACTTCAAGACCGCTGCTGCCCTTCCAGATACATTGCATGACCTGGGACTTGCTGATGTGGAGACAATACAGGTATCTGTGACAAAGCTCCGCAGCAACAACACCTTTAAATCCGATCCCGCACCGTGGATTATCACCGCAAGAAGCCGCGAAGACTAAAAAGGAGCAAAAGCTCCTTTTTGTGTGCTAAATCAATATAAATTCCTCACCTTAAACTCGCGTTCTGTCTCACGCCGCGCATCTTTCTTAGCGATGTCCTCACGTTTGTCGTACAGTTTCTTACCGCGCGCAAGCCCGATCTCCACCTTCGCCCTTCCATTGGAAAAATACACCTGAAGCGGCACCAATGTGTACCCTTTCTCTTTGATTTTTCCCAATAGCTTGTTAATCTCCTGCTTGTGCAGCAGAAGCTTTTTCACGCGCAGAGGATCTTTATTAAATATATTTCCTTTTTCATAGGGAGAGATGTGCATGCCATACACAAAAACCTCTGCGTTTTCTATCCGAATAAATGACTCCTTGATGCTGCACTTCCCCATACGCAGTGACTTGACCTCTGTACCATGAAGCGCAATACCGCACTCGTATTTCTCCTCTATAAAATAATCATGATATGCTTTCTTGTTGTTGGCGACCAGCTTCATTGCCTCATTCTTTGCCATTACATTCCCTTCTTTCTTCCTCTTCCATTTCCCAATTTTGCGGAATGACAAAATCAATCGTCCTCGATATCTTATCTGTCGCATTGACTCGAACTTTCAATGTTTGTCCAAGCTTATATCGAATATCCGTTGCCTGCCCCACCATCTCGTACGTCTCCTCATCATAATAGAAATAGTCACCCGGCAGCATGGACACATGAATCATACCCTCAATCGTATTGGGCAGCTCCACATACACGCCCCACGCTGTAATCGATGAAATAACACCTTCATAAATCTCACCGATGTGACGCTCCATAAATTCAACTTTTTTGAGCTTGTCAGTCTCGCGCTCTGCCTCGTCCGCGCGCCGTTCCATCTCGGAAGAATGCTTCGCCACTTCCGGCAGGATTTCATTATAATGGTCAATGCGCTTCTCATTCAGCTTTCCGCGGATCTGTTCTTTGATGATGCGATGAATCTGCAGGTCTGGATAACGCCTGATCGGTGACGTGAAATGGCAATAATACTGACACGCCAGCCCAAAGTGCCCTGTATAGTCTATCGTGTATTTTGCCTGTTTCATACTCCTCAGCGTCAGCCTGCTGATCAGCGCCTCCTCCGGCGTATCCTCTATCTTTGCCAGCAGTTTCTGTAATTCCTTGGGGTGAATCTCCTCCTGTCTGCTCTTAATGAAATATCCGAAATTCCGGATAAAAGTACTGAGTTTGTTGATCTTTTCTGGATCTGGATTGTCATGCGTCCTATATACAAATGGCAGCTCCATCCAATGAAAATGCTCCGCAACTGTCTCATTTGCAATCAGCATGAAATCCTCTATAATCTTTGTCGCCACGTTGCGCTCATAAGGCTTAATCTCAATCGGATGCCCCTGTTTATCAAGGATGATCTTGCTCTCTGGAAAATCAAAGTCGATAGAACCTCTCTTTTTGCGCTTCTCGCGCAGTATTCCCGCAAGTTCCCGCATCAGCTCAAACATTGGCACAAGCTCCTCATACTCTCTGCGCTCTGCCTCATCTTGGTCCTCTAGTATATTTTTTACGCTCGTGTAGGACATACGCCGATCTACCTTGATAACAGACTCAACAATCTCATGGCTTATAACCTCGCCTCTCTGATCGATCGTCATGAGACAGCTCAGCGCCAGCCTGTTCTCCCCTGCATTCAGTGAACAGATACCATTGGAAAGTTTGTGCGGAAGCATGGGAATCACCCTATCCACCAGATAGACACTTGTTCCGCGCTCCCTTGCCTCCCAGTCCAGTGCAGAATTCTCCTGCACATAGTTGGTCACATCCGCGATGTGCACACCCAGCTGATACAACGCACCGTCTCTTGTGAGGCTGACCGCATCGTCGAGATCCTTCGCATCCTCCCCGTCGATCGTCACCATCTGTACATCGCGCAAGTCGCGCCTCCCTGCCATATCCGCCTCGGACACTTCATTTGCCACCCGCTCTGCCTGATGCATGATCTTCTCAGAAAATTCGATCGGCAGCTCATAGCCTTTTACAATCGACATGATATCCACACCTGGATCATTGACATGCCCTAAAATCTCTGTTACCCTGCCTTCCGGCTTTCGGTTATTTTTGCCATAGTCCGTTATCTCACAGACAACTTTGTGTCCCGACACAGCTCCCTTGGAACGTTCCACTGGAACAAAGACGTCCTCACTTATTTTCGTATTATCTGGTATTACAAAGCCATAATTCTTGTTGCTTTTGTCATAGATGCCCACAATCTGCTTCATACCCCTTGCAAGAATCTCTGTGACCTGTGCTTCCTGACGTCTGCCATTCTGCCCTGACAAAAGTGATACTTTCACTGTATCCTTATGGAAAGCCCCATTTACAAAATTCTCTGGAATATACAGATCCTCGTCCCTGCCATCAATCTCAACAAACCCGAATCCCTTTGGATGACTGATAAATGTTCCGATCAGCTCCTTATCTGAATATTTTGCTTTGATAAATTTTCCCTTCTTGGTGAGTGAAAGCTTTCCCTCCGCCAGCAGTTCGTTTAAAATGCGGTTCAGCTCTCCCCTGTCCTCTTTCGAGACCTGCAGCATGACCGCAAGCTCTTTCTCTTTCATCGGCACATAGAACTCCGACGACACCAGATCCATAATCACCTTTTTTCTCTTATCAGACATCCAAACACCTCCTGTTCAAACACAATTGCGATTGCGCAGACCTATACCGAACAATTACGAAAAAACACTCTTTTTACAAGAGTGTTTCATAGCTTTATCTTAAATATATCATAGACTAAAAATTGATATTT
>JAIEEY010000468.1 GCA_029067205.1 Lachnospiraceae bacterium | reverse complement strand
TCACAGCAAGTAACAGATCGCGGACGAATCTACAATTATCATACTGCTTTGCTATCGAATCACTTTCTGAAACTACGGAATCCCAATATTCTTCCGTATTCAAAATACTGGAATATTTTCTGTGAAAATCCAATACTGTTTTATAGACCTCAACATAATTCATTACGCCCATTCCTCCTAAAATCCCGTTACAAAAACCGTGAAATTGCTTACATCCATTTTGCACATTCATTTTGCCGATGTACCTGAAACCATTGATTTTACTGGGTTTTTATAAGACTGTGCAAAATGTGCATTTCAAATGTGACATTCTAAAGTTAAACTCTTATAGGGAATTTACATTTACTTTGCACAATTTGCACATTTCCAGTTTTTCTTAATCAAAAGGTAGCGGCTCTTGCCCCTCGTATTCAATAAAATCTGTTTCCACCGTATAGCCCTTTACGATATTTTTTACGGTCTTACCCTCCACCGTTCCGCTGTTCGCAAATAAGCCTTTTGTTTTAAGTTCTGCAAAGAAATTTGACTTGTTTTCTACCCCGAAGCCGTTTTCCTCACACCACTTTGAATAAACCTCGTAAATATCCTTTGCTTTGCTGTTTCTGCCTGTCTTAGTCAAACATTCGTTGATAAAGTTACCTATCTTATCGCTATCCGTTCTATAGGTATTAGTAGCGATCTGTACTGCTTGTGGCGGCTCTAACCCCTGTTGCCTGTACAACCGCAATCCCTCAATGCACCAATTCAAGATGCCGGATAGTTCCCATTTATCTCTCAATCTGTTTTTCAAGTCTTTGTCCTGCTCCTGCGCTTCAAAATGTCGGTCAAAGCTGATAACATTTATCCTGCCGCTTGAAAAAACCGTATCATCTGTAATCGTTGGTAAATAGTTTGTATTTATCACAAGTTTAAATTTGGGAATGAATGAAAATTCCCTCTGGTGTAGATGCCTTGCTGTGATGCTATCTCTCCCCAATAAAGATTTTAATAAAGCTGTATCAAATAACATTCTCTTTGGCGGCTCACTTGCATTACAGAACCTACACCCTGCTAATCGTGCTATATCTCCGCTTGCCTGTCTGCTGTCAAGATTTTGCTTTACTGCCAAACTCTCCGGCTTCATTGTCAAAGCATAATCGCCCAGTAAATGTATAAGTGTTTCACAAAATGTACTTTTTCCGTTTCGCGTGGTACTTCCGTAGAGAATAAAACAAGTTTCCTGCTCTGTGTTTCCGGTTAATGAAAGTCCTGCTATCTTTTGGAGATACAATATCTTCTCTTTATCGTCCTGCATGATTTCCATTAAAAACTTTTTCCACTCTTTGCAATCAGCAACAGAATCATATTCAGCATTGCATATCTTTGAAAGAAGCATATCGGGGCTGTGTTTCACAAACTTTGGTTTATCCTGCGTTAAATCAAGCGTACCGTTCTGCACATTCAAAAGATAATCATTTACGTCTAATTGCTCATTACTGAAAAAATACACATCTTTACTGTCCTGCAACATATTATTTCGATTTCTGATATTACATAATGTTGCTACCGCCTTTAAATACTTGCCCTCTGTATCAACATTTACTGCATATCGGACAAGTGCATCTGACAAGGCTTTTGCTGACGCTCTCGCACTTAAACCCTCAATATCATCAATCCACCGTTTACCGTCATACCTCATAAAATCTTTTCTTGATGGATTATATCTGTGCTTGTCCTTAAATACATCTGCAAATAACCGCCCGAAGCCCTTATCTGATGTTTCGTATTGTTCAGCGTGTAAAGCCTTTAATATCTGTTCTAAAGGTCTGTCCTGCTGCCCTTGTGGTGTTATAGGGGTGTCGTGTTTTGTTACACCCTCTCTTACGGCTTCTTTAACGGTTCTTTGTTCCTGCTGTATCATCTGTTCAAATTCCTGCTTACTGTGTCCTGCACTAAAATAATCTGTTATATCTGCTTTGGGTGTGTCCGGCATAGGCACAATGATTTTGCTACTCTTTGCGACTGCTTTAATGTCATTCTGGATAGTTTCAGCAACACGCTTTCCCGGCTCGTCATTGTCTGCCAATATGAAAACCTCTGCCCCCTGCACCAATGCAGCAAAGTCTGACTGCCAATCATTCACACCGCCATAGGTAAATGCTGTAAAGCCTTGTTTTGTCAGCGTATCAACATCTTTTTCGCCCTCTGGTATAAAAATAGGTCTGCCCTCTGCAAGTGCCTTATTTATGGCTTGTAGGCTTCCATAGATAGCTTTATAACTCTTTCTGCCTACATCATGCCCTAAACCGTATGTAAAACGGTCATTCTGCAATTTGCCATAGATGATTTTCTTGCCATCAAGCCTAATCTTTGTAAAGGCATAAGAACCGTTAATAGAAAAGTAATTGTAAACTGCTTCAATCTTGCGTTTCTCCCTGCCCTCAACATAGGCTTTCCAGTTTGGGCTTCTTGGCTCTACATCATAAAAGGTATCTTTCTTTTCAAGCCCTGCTGCCTTTAAAACATCATCAACGGTACACCCTGCATGGCAGTAGAACAATGTACACTTTCTGCCCTTTGTAATTGTCAATGAAGCATGTTTATCATCATGTGCCGGGCATCTGCATTGTGCTTTAGTTCCATAGCGTTTCAGTATTTTAAAGGGCAGCAGATTACTTTCGTAAATTTCAATATCTGTCATTCATTCCACCGCCCCTCTAAAATTCCCCGGATGCGTTCGGCTTCCTCGTCAATAGCGTCCATTTCTTTTTGTGTGTATTTGTAGAAATACTCGTCCTCGCTATGCTCCGTCTGCAAATGCTCCATTATCGCATATCTACGCATTAACGCTTTTTGCTGTTTTTTTAGTCGATGCCTTTTCAAAATATTCATTCAGATATACCCCCTTTATCGGGCTGATATATATACCCTGTTGCTTCATAAAACAATTTGGGATATATTAAATATGAGAATTGCTTACTTTTATTCTGCCTATGATAAGCTATCCCCCAATCTACAGCCCCACTTTGTAGGAGCAATCGCACTGTTTGAGCATCTACCTTTAATGCTTTAGCCGCAACTGCTACAGGGATGTTCGCACACTCAAAAATAGGTTCTTTCATATGTGTCACCGCCTTACTGCTCTGCTGCCAGTTCATCTGCAATCGCTCTAATTCGAGATTTCTTTTCTTCCGAAATTTCATATCGAAGCATACGGCTGAATGAACTATCAGCAATTCCCAGGCATTCTGCAACTCTCCACATAGGAACATTTCTTGATTTGATATATTCTTTTATTTCTTTGTTACGCATCTTGTTTACCTCCATAATATATTTTAAAATTGTTGACACTTTTTCATTGCAATGTTATAATGTCTACATCATCAATATTAACAACCTGTGTTTATTTTGTACATTAGCACTTTGTTGTCAGTGTTTTTATTAGAAAGGAAGTGTCAATATAATATAATGGACGATGCTAAAACTATAAAAGATGTATACGACCATTGGAATATTCCTTACCATATAGGCAAAGACGGAGAGTATATTGAAGAAATCCATTTAGTAGTCACTGATACTGGCTATATAAATTATCTGGATAACGAAAGTATCTTTTACGATAATTCCTATCCAATGGAGGAGTTGTTTTGTTTTGGAGATATAGTAATCGAATTTTCAAATTCAATCAGAGATGCAAAAAAAATAATTGATATGTTTGAAACTTACTCAAAAAAATATTATCAACCTAATATACAATTTGCAAAAGAATGTTATAAAGCATTCCGAGAGTTAGGTTATTCTGATTTAGTCACAAGATGTATTGTTAATGGTGTACTTGTATCACTATATTATGATAATACTTTCGATAAATTTAATTTTCGAGAATATTTCGTAATATGGGTTTGCATAAATCCTTTAAAAATACTTTCCGAAGAACACTATATGCCAGATGCATCTGCAAAAGTAACATTTTGGGAAGACCATACTGGAACAATCCAATTATGTTATTCAGAATTTGAAAATTACTCCTTGCAAGTATTAGATGCCATTTATGCCAGAAAAAATAATGTTATATTTCATAAATGCTCATACTGCAATGGTTATTTTATTGAAAGAAATGGAAATAATAAGAAGTTTTGCTCTAACTGCAAGAATATTCATAGCGACTTAAAATCTGATGATTTCAGAAAGGCATACCGAAAAGCATATAAAACTATGCAGCAAAGAGCAAAACGATATGAAAACTCTGGAAAAGATTATTTTGAATATTCCTCAAAGTATAATGAACCCTTTGAAAGAGAAGCACTAAGCAAGCAAGATTTATATAGAGAAAAAGGAGATATAAAGGGGTATATAAAATTTCTCGAAGAATTAAAAAGTAAATACAAACCAACATAAGGAGGCGAAACGAATGAAACTACCTAATGGCTTTGGTTCTGTCTATAAGCTGTCCGGCAACCGCAGAAACCCATATAGGGCTATTGTAACGGAACGATGGCTGATAGACACAGAAACAGGCAAATGGAAGCAGAAACGTAAAACCATAGGCTACTATGAAAGCAAAAAAGAAGCCCTGCAAGCATTGGCAGACTATAATAAATCTCCGTATGATGTAGATGCTTCTAAGGTCACTTTTCAAGAAGTTTATGAGCGTTGGAGTGAAGAACACTTCCCAACCGTATCAGAAAGCAATGCAAAAGGCTATAAAGCGGCTTACTTATTATGTGAGCCTATCGCAAATAAACGCATGGTAGATGTAAAACTGGATGATTTACAGTATATTGCTGATACCTCCGGCAAGAATACACCCACCCTACGCAAATATAAGGTGCTTGTGGGCTTGATGTTCAAATATGCGGTTATCCACGACATAATACCGCCCGATATGAACAAAACGCAATATGTAGACATTAAGAAAGCAGGAAACCCCAACGCATACAACCGGGAGCCATTCAGCAAAGCCGAAATAGAAAAAGTATGGAAGTGGAAAGATTCGAACGGTTATTTTAACGTGATTTTAATGCTGATCTATTCCGGCTGTAGAATATCTGAATTGCTGGATTTGAAGAAAGAGAACGTTAATATAAAAGAGCGTTGGTTTGATGTGACTGCTGCCAAAACAGAAGCAGGAATACGAAAAGTGCCTATTTCTGATAAAGTGTTACCATTTTTTGAATATTGGTACAATCTGAATGACTGTGAATACCTTTTAAGCACACCAGATGGCAAGCACTTTGAATACAGAAATTACTATGACAGCTACTGGAAACCGCTAATAGAACAGTTAGGGATGAGCCACCGCCCACATGATACAAGGCATACTTGCATTTCATTACTTGCTGAAGCCGGGGTTGATGATAGGCTTGTCAAAAAAATTGTAGGTCATAAAGGGCAAGGAGTAACGCAACAGGTATATACCCACTTTGAGATACAAGCCCTTTTAGATGCCATAAACAAAATATAAGTAAAGGAGTTGATGCAAATTGATTGTAGCAATTAAAAAGGCTCTACAGTACCGCAAATACCATAGAGCCGACACCCTGTAACCACCTACTAAAGCAATTAAAGGGAATATGTTCATTGTAGCATACTTCCCAACCAAAAGAAAGGAAGATTTTACAATGAAGACAGTTAAAAACATGAATATTGACGAAGCAAGACAGTCATTTGCCAAGTTTGAAGCAAAGCATTTACGCAATGAGGATTTTGACATGAGCGGTTTAATATTGGCACAATGTGGAGAAATCGCAAGAGGAATTGACCGGGAAGCTACCGCCACAATGCTTTATGATTTGTTCAATTATGGCTTTATGGCTGGATATAAGCAATCAGAAGCCGATTTGAAAACAAGGATTAATAAGCGTGTAAAGGACGATATGCACCGCCGCCTTTTGGAACTGGTCTATTATCTGCCTTTTGGGTACAGAGCAGAATATTTCTATTGCATGATGTCCTATCTATTGCCGGAAGATTGCTTTTATCTTATGCCGAACAGAATAACAAAACCAATACTTGCAATCCGGGCAGAACGTGAGGACAAAAAAACAAGGGAAGCGGCAGAGCAGGAGCCGGAGCAGACCGCCGGGGAAAAGAAAGCTGGGGGAATATCGTTGTAATATTACAAGAATGATACATGATATTGAAAGTGTAGATATTCTGATGAAGGTTTACACTTGTGCCAAAACACACCTCGCCATCTTGCAGGAGAAAGGCGGTGTCAAAGCATGAATGAGAAAGAATTTTACATCAGCCGCATTACGGAAATGATAGCAAGTATAAGTAACTTGGAGTGGCTTGTTAAGATTTACTCATTTGTTAAGGTTTTTGCAAACGATAGCGAAGACTGTTGCGAAAGCAGTCGCAGAAGTTGTTTAATTGGCTTAGTTTGTAAATTATCTGATGAGTCAATTGAACGGTTAAACAATCTTGCGCAATATCTTTATATTTACAAGGAGCAAGTATGAAAAAAGATTATCTGAAAAAGATATTTAAAATCTTGTTAAATGTTCAAGATGTTTGGATATTAGAACAAATTTATCGTTGCGCTATCAATATCACGAAGGGCGAGACAGACGGCGCGGTATGACCAGAGAGGACATAGCACATGAAATTGCTTTAGACCTGCTAGGAACTGATACGCTGGACAGACGCAACTTTAATTATGATAATGACGCGGTTGTTGCTTATATCCAGAAGGTCATTTAGGAGCATATAAGATTATTCTTTACTCTCCAGCACAATATCTAAGCATAGGGAATAACCGTTACATAAAACCGTATTAGAGGGTATCTGTAATATGCAGATGCCCTTTACTCATTCCAAAAGGAGAAAAAACCGCTACCCATTTTTAGGATAACGGTCTCTCCACAAGTAGCTTTCACACTACTTTATTAAAACTATCGCTGTTAGAACAGCATTTGCTAGCAACGAGATAAACAATGCTATGGTCAGTATTTTTTTAATTCTTTGTTCATGGCAAAGTATTTCTAATGCTAAATGTCTCTGCTTTTCCATCTCATCACACCCCCTTTTTTATTGCTAACTGTATTTTCGCATAAAAAGAGAGCATGTAACAGTTCATTATAGGTTCAAATAAGGCTCAAATAAGTGTCAAGTAAGTGTCAGAAAAGTATCAAGAATAGTTACACTAATATTACCATCCAAACGTATATTGCTTATATGTTTTCCCGATAATCCTCTTTGTTTCTGCTATTTTCTCACAATGTATGTTTCTGGTACCAGACGCATCATTATATGACCCTTTTCTTATCCTTTGCTTAAATATTAAAAATGAGTATAACTATCAAAGGTATGCTATATATGCGTACCCTGCTTATCTTCTGCCCTCTGAACTGTTCCGATTTTAGCCCCCTAAATCTTTCCAGTTTGCCCCACAGAAAGCATAATATGAGATTGTACGCATAATATCAGTTATTTCCAAAAAAGTCAACTAAATTTGTGTGCTACGTGTGCGCTACCTGTGTGCTACGCTTCAAAATTCTACACTTTTTACCACAATTCCAGAAAACGCAAGAATAAAAGAAACCCTTGAAAATACTGGACTTTCAAGGGTTTTGCTAATTTCCTTATTCTGTTTGAAATTATCTCTTGGAGAACTGTGGTGCACGGCGGGCTGCCTTCAAGCCATACTTCTTTCTCTCCTTCATACGAGGATCACGGGTCAGGAAACCTTCCTTCTTGAGCACTGGTCTGTAATCAGAATCTGCCTGCAATAAAGCTCTGGAGATACCATGTCTGATCGCACCTGCCTGTCCTGTATAACCGCCACCCTTTACGTTTACAAGTACATCAAACTTGTCAACAGTATCTGTAGCTGCCAAAGGCTGGCGAACGATAACTTTCAGTGTCTCTAACCCGAAATAGTCATCAATCCCTCTCTTGTTAATCGTGATGTTGCCTGTACCCGGTGTCAGATATACCCTGGCGATTGATTTCTTTCTTCTACCTGTTCCATAATATCTTGAAGCATTTGCTGCTTTTGCCATTTTCATTTCCTCCTTTATCTATACACTGATTAAAATGTCAATGTCTCAGGCTTCTGAGCTGCATGCTTATGCTCAGGTCCTGCATATACGAAGAGTTTCTTGTACATTTCACGTCCCAAAGGTCCCTTAGGAAGCATACCCTTGACCGCATGCTCGATCACCTCTTCCGGCTTCTTGTTCAACTTCTCCCTCAAGGTCGCTGACTTCATACCGCCAACATACTCTGAGTGATGATAATATACTTTCTGATCAAGCTTCTTGCCTGTTACTGCGATCTTCTCAGCGTTGATGATGATCACATAATCACCTGTATCAATATGAGGAGTGAAAATAGGTTTTTTCTTTCCTCTCAATACGCTTGCAACCTCTGATGCCAAGCGTCCTAATGTCATGCCAGTAGCGTCTACTACATACCATTTTCTATCAATTGTAGCTGGGCTAGCCATAAATGTTTTCATTATGTTACCTCCATATACTTAGCCTGTCGGCTTTCCTTTGATGGTTGTTCCTGCCTAAATCCTTCGATGCGGAATGTCCGGACCGCACCTTGCAGACCCGCAAGTCACCTAGATACCCTGCCCGACACCTCTGCACATATCGGGGCTATGATATTGTACAATCGCATGTCGCCACATTGAATTATTATATTATACGGTTCCTGGTGTGTCAAGACCTAAATTGTCAAATTTATCCCCTAAATTTCTTATCCCGTCGTATTGCCTAACACATTTTCTTCCATAAACTCATATTTTACCAGAGTCAGTCCGCATGCTGGTGCTGTTGGTCCTGCCTTTGTGCGGTCACAGGCTTTTAAAATTTCCTTCATTTCTTCCGGAGCCATATTGCCTCTCCCCACTTCCATCAATGAACCCGCTATTATGCGAACCATATTGTACAAAAAACCTGAACCTGTTACCTGTATAGTAATCAAATCCCTCGTCTTTTCCACATTGATATCATAAATCGTCCTCACTGTCGTCTCCGCTGTCGTATTTACACTGCAAAAGCTCTTAAAATCGTGCTCTCCTGCCAAATAATCTGCCGCTCTCTGCATTGACACTACATCAAGCGGCACATAGGTGAAATGCGAATATAGTCTGTATATTGGCATTGGAAATGCACTGTTTAAAATCTTATATTCATATGTTTTCCTGCTCTCCTGCCGTCTTGGGTGAAAGTCCTGCGCCACCTCCCGTGATGCCTGGATTCGGATATCCTCCGGAAGCCTTTGGTTTAATGCATATGAAAATTTGTCAGCAGGCATCCTCGCTTGTGTGTCAAACACCGCTATATTTCCAAGTGCATGCACACCTGTGTCCGTTCGCGACGCCCCAATCACCCTTATATCTTCCTTCAAAAGGGTGCTCAGCGTTTCATTGAGCACAGACTCAATCGTTGTCACATTTGGCTGAAGCTGCCATCCATGATAATTCGTGCCATCATAGGCAACGGTTAGCATTATCCGTTTCATGAAATATTGTCTCCCAATCTTTTATACCATATCGTTGACATTAAAAACAATTCTATATAACACATCAATTGAATAAATACCTTCCTGCAATCGTCCTCTTTACTGGTGAACATTTATCATAAGATCATACTGCCCAACAACACTGGCATCAGTTTTCCTGCTGCAATTCCTCCCACAAGATAGACAATCACGATCATATATGCAATATAATCCCTCTTTTCATAATGAAGCGGCTTCATCTTGGTGCGGTGGTCTCCTCCCCTGTAACAGCGGGCCTCCATCGCCATGGCAAGATCATTGGCACGCCGAAATGCCGATATAAAAAGCGGCACCAGCAAAGGTACCAGACTTTTCGCTTTTTTGATCAGATTCCCGCTGTCAAAGTCTGCACACCTTGCAAGCTGCGCTTTCATGATTTTATCTGTCTCCTCCATTAAAATAGGAATAAATCTAAGCGCGATCGACATCATCATGGCGATCTCATGCACTGGCACCTTTATCTTATTCAATGGCCGCAGCATCTTCTCGAGACCGTCTGTCAGCTGATTCGGCGTTGTCGTGAGTGTCATCACTGATGAACCAATAATCAGAAAACCTAACCGTATCGACAACAAGATCGCAAGTTTTAGCCCTTCCTGCGTGATCGTGAGCTTCCAAATATGCACAATTGGTTCTCCAGGCGTCAGAAACAAATTAAATATGACTGTTATCGACAGCAAAAAAACAATCGATTTCATTCCCTTTACCATGAACTTAAATGGAACCTTTGACAACCTTATCACCACCGCAAGAAACAATGCTGCCACCAGATATCCCCAGAATCCGTCAAATACAAATAGGGAGATGATAAAAAGAATCGTTGTCCCTAGCTTCACCCTGGGATCAAGCCTATGTATTACGGAATCCGCCTGATAATATTGTCCTAACGTGATATCCCTAAGCATACTCCGCCACCTATCTTTCCTTTCGCACTGCAACAAGCCTCGTAAAATAGCTTTTTATTTCTTCCCTTGCTTCCTCGATCGTAGTAATTTCATCACTGACGCTATAACCACGATCCCGCAAATCTTTCATGATGTACGTCACCTGCGGCGCCGCAAGACCGATCTCTTCAAGCTCCTGATAATGTCTGAACACTTCCCTCGGCACATCATCATACATCACACTGCCTTTATTCATAACAATAATCCTGTCAACATATTTCGCTACATCATCCATACTGTGCGATACCAAAAGAACGGTAATCCCCGTTTCCCTTTTTAATTTGGAAATCTGATCGAGAATCTCATCCCGCCCTTTGGGATCCAGTCCCGCTGTCGGCTCATCCAATATCAGCACCTCCGGCTTCATGGCAAGCACTCCCGCAATCGCAACGCGTCTTTTTTGCCCACCTGAGAGATCAAAGGGTGACTGATAAAAATAATCATCCTCAAGCCCTACAAGCTTTAACGCCTCATATGCACGTAGTTCAATTTCCTTTTTTGACAAGCCAAGATTTTTCGGACCAAAGCATACATCTGCAAAAACATCTGTCTCAAAAAGCTGGTGCTCTGGATACTGAAACACAAGCCCAACCTTGCTGCGCAGCTTCTTTTTATCAAAATCCTCCGCGTCAATATCTTCTCCATTAAAATAAATATTTCCCGAGGTTGCCTTCATCAGTCCATTGAGATGCTGAACCAGAGTGGACTTGCCAGATCCTGTGTGACCGATCAGTCCGATAAACTGTCCATCAGGTATCACCAAGCTTATATTGTCCAAAGCCCTCACCGCCATAGCAGTATCCTTTCCATATATGTGACTTACTTTATCCAATATGATAGGCATATCCGTCCACCTTCTCCTTTTTTCATTACAAAATTCTTCTATCCAACCTCACCGATACATCGAGCGAATGCTTCCACAAATTCCTGATTGGTGAGCACTCCCTTTGGCATGGGAAATCCTTCCTTTTTCAATTCATGCGCCAACAACGTCACTTGTGGCACATCAAGCCTGAGTTCTTTTAACCGTTCCACCTCAGAAAACACCTCCCTCGGTGTACCTTGGAGTGTAATCTGTCCTTTGTCCATCACATAGACTTTATCCGCATAGATTACTTCTTCCATATAGTGTGTAATCAGTATCACAGTAATATGCTCCACA
Organism: Lachnospiraceae bacterium; assembly: GCA_029067205.1. Classification (GTDB taxonomy): domain Bacteria; phylum Bacillota; class Clostridia; order Lachnospirales; family Lachnospiraceae; genus COE1. The sequence goes on along the minus strand of JAIEEY010000468.1, from coordinate 4,207 downwards.
TCATTCAACGCCCTGACTGCGCGTATCACTTCCTTGCGTCCCTTGGGATCCAGCATTGCCGTCGGCTCGTCAAGGACAATGCACTTTGGATGCATGGCAATCACACCTGCTATAGAAACCCTCTGTTTCTGACCGCCAGAGAGTTTATTCGGCGAGAACTTCCGAAACTGGTACATTCCCACTGCCTTCAGACTTTCCTCGACACGCTCCCAGATCTCCTTGGTCGGCACGCCCATATTTTCAGGTCCAAATCCCACATCCTCCTCAACGATCTGACCAATAATCTGATTATCAGGATTCTGAAAAACCATTCCTGCTGTCTGCCTGATATCCCACACAGCCTCATCATCCTTGGTATCTTTTCCATCTACCCATACTGTTCCCTCTGTGGGATACAAGATTGCATTCAGGTGTTTTGCCAGCGTTGACTTTCCAGAACCATTATGCCCTAATATCGCCACAAAGTCACCCGGATTGATATTGAGACTGACATCATCCACAGCTGTGGTTATTCCCTCTACATTTCCTTCCTCATCACGCCGTATATACTCATAAACCAAATCTTTGACTTTGATTATTCCCATACCCGCCTCCATATAACTGCGAAGAACGCTGCCCTTTGCGTTCTTCTTGTTTGAAGAGAATTTCTTAATCTGTGTCCTTAGCAGACTTAAAATTTTTCTTCGCACTGTCACTTTGAACCTGTTGCTGCATAAACGCCTGATAAAGTTTCCTTCGCTGCAGTACCTCTTTATGCTCTTTGTCTAACTCAATCTGTCTTTTAATTGTCTCTGCAAGCCATATCGCCCGTATCTTTTCAAGAATTTCGTCCTCTTTGCTCTTGGAAGTTCCTGTCATCTTGTCCGTATACTCTTTTCCATAGAGCTGTGTCTGTTGCTGACGCCTCTTATTACTCTTGTATTCTGCATCCCACTTCTGTATTTTTTCCCGCTCTTTCTCTTTCTCCTTCTGCTTTTTGTAACTTGCTTTTGCTGTGGCTGTGCTGGCATAAACCTTAGCAGGTCTGACATTGACTGTTTTTGCGCCAAATTGATTTACATTTGAATCATTCATATTAGCAGCATTTACACCTGCAAAGTTTGCTGTAAAAGGATTACCATACATTGTATTCATCGCGGCACTGCCGAATGGATTGTTGTAATATATATTAGTATTCCTATTCATCGCCTGATTTACTGCAGTATTGACCGTCGCATTCGACGGGGGAATGTTGTTCGGATTATTCATCAAATACTCATATGCACTCTGTACCTTGATATAATATTCCTTTGTATCCATATCCGGATTCGCGTCGGGGTGATATAGCTTTGCCTTATACCGATATGCCCTCTTAATCTGTTCCTCCGCAGCATCCTCGCGAATCCCCAGATAATAACACGCCTCTTTTCTTGTCATATCACATATTCCTCCGAAAAAACTGTTAAATAATTTGCTATTTCCAAACAGTTTCTGTGTACCGACTGGTTCCCACTACTTCACTTGACGCCTAAATAATAACGCTCCCAAAATATGGGAGCGCCAAAAATACAATTTTCTGTTATACCAGTTCCAGTACTACCTGCATAGCACCATCGCCCTTACGCTGACCGATCTTGATGATTCTGGTATATCCACCATTACGTCCGACATACTTTGGTGCAATTTCATCAAATAATTTTGCCACAAGATCAAGCTCCTTTGTATTCCTCTTTTTACCAGCATTCTTTGTAGGAACTTCCTTGACTGTATATAATATCTTGAGCATCTGATGTCTCGCATGAAGCCTTGAAGGCAGATCTTTCTTGATTTCCTTCTCTACTTCGTCGTAGATCGTAACCCTCTTACCATCTTTCTCCTCTTTCACTCTCTTGCCATCTTTATCTTTTCTGGCAACCTTGGCTGTAACCTTAACCATCTCATAGTTGTCCTTTTCCTTTACAGCTAATGCAATAAGACCTTCTACAATCTTCTGTACTTCCTTTGCTCTTGCCTCCGTTGTGATGATTCTACCATTCTTGCTGGCAATCAACGATGTAACCTGACCTCTTAATAATGCCTTTCTCTGATTCGATGTTCTTCCGAGTTTTCTATAACCTGCCATAATTGGCTCCTTTCATTGTGAGGACACATCACCTGCAAAATGCAGTAACACACTGCCATTATGTAGGCTACCCTCATTGGTGGAACAAATGACAACGCCCTTTGGACTTACTTATCAAATGTTGATTAATAAATTCCATCTTTGAGCACAAACGCGAACACTTTGGAATTACCGCATCTGCGTATTTGTTCAGCCTGCATCTTCATCCGCAAAATAAATAATCATCCTGATCAATCTTCAATTGGATTCAGCTGTAAGCCTAACTCCTTTAACTTAGCCAATACCTCGTCCAAGGACTTGCGCCCCAAATTGCGGACCTTCATCATATCCTCCGAGGTCCGGTTCGTCAACTCCTCAACTGTATTGATTCCTGCCCTCTTCAGGCAGTTGTAAGAACGAACTGATAACTCAAGCTCGTCAATGCTCATCTCAAGCACTTTCTCCTTCTCATCATCCTCCTTCTCGATCATAACTTCCGCGTTCTTCGCGTTCTCAGAGAGATTGATAAAAAGTTTTAAATGCTCACTCAATACTTTAGCTGCCAAACTGACCGCCTCATCTGGTGCTAAAGTCGCATCTGTGTATACATCCAATGTCAATTTATCATAGTCAGTAATCTGACCTACACGGGTATTTTCTACGGTAACATTTACCCTCTCTACAGGAGTGTATATAGAATCCACTGCTATGACACCGATTGGCAAATCCTCGCTCTTATTTTTGTCTGCGCTGATATAGCCTCTACCCTTCGTAATGATTATCTCCATGTAAAGTTTACTGTCTTTACCACCATTCAACGTAGCAATAACCTGATCCGGATTCATGATCTCAATATCCTGATCAACTTGAATGTCGGACGCCCTGACAACACCTTCACCTTCGAAATCAATAATTGCCTTTTTCACTTCATCCGTTTCGCAGCTATTTTTGATTGCCAGACTTTTGAGATTCATGATGATTTCTGTCACATCTTCCTTCACTCCTGGAATCGAACTGAATTCATGTAGAACACCATCAATCTTAACCTGACTTACAGCTGCACCAGGTAGGGAAGCAAGCATAATTCTTCTAAGAGAATTACCCAGTGTAATTCCGTATCCTCTCTCCAAAGGCTCCACTATAAATCTACCATACTTTTTGTCTTCAGAGATTTCTGCCACTTCAATATTTGGACTGTCAAAATCAAATGCCAACACTGTAAATACCCTCCTTTTTATGGACGTGTTAATAAGTGCAACAATAGAAAGTACACTTATGCGCACTTCCTACTGTCAAATTCTTATCTCTGCCTATATGCGAATTACTTAGAATATAACTCGACGATAAGCATTTCATCTACAGGGACATCAATAATCTCTCTTGAAGGAAGCTCTTTGATTGTACCCTTGAAATTCTCCTGGTCAACATCCATCCATTCAGGAACTAATCTGCCGTTTGTTGCCTCAGCAATATCTTTGTATCTCTGCATGCTTTTTGACTTCTCTCTGATTTCAATGACATCTCCGACACTGATTAAGTATGAAGGTATATTAACACACTTTCCATTTACTAACACATGCTTATGGCCAACAACCTGTCTTGCCTCTCTTCTTGTTCTGGCAAATCCCATGCGAAAGATAACATTATCAAGTCTTCTTTCAAGAAGAACCATAAGATTCTCACCCGTCATACCCTTCATTCTGTCAGCCTTCTCATAGTAGTTGCGGAAAGGTTTCTCAAGAACACCGTAGATGAACTTTGCTTTCTGCTTCTCTCTGAGCTGTAAACCATACTCGCTCATCTTCTTGCCAGCTCTTGGAGATTTTCTTTTAGACTTCTTATCATATCCCAAAAATACAGGATCTAAATCAAGAGATCTGCATCTTTTAAGTACAGGAACTCTATTTACTGCCATGTTTTTATCCTCCTAAATTTGTGCGCACTAAACGCAATCGGTTTGGCGCATACATGCCATTTTCATTCTAATATTCCAAACAATACGCACTAAACTCTGCGTCGCTTTGGCGGGCGACATCCGTTATGCGGAACTGGTGTAACATCCTTAATACTGGTAACTTCAAGACCCCACGCTTGGAGTGCACGAATCGCTGCCGCTCTTCCTGCCCC
>JAIEEY010000467.1 GCA_029067205.1 Lachnospiraceae bacterium | reverse complement strand
CCCAAGTCCGCCTTGTTTTTCAGCACAGCCTGTCTGATCGCCTCCATCGCCTCTTTATTCTCCGGGTTTGGAATGTGATTGGGAAAATGTCCGTCAGGTTCCAGAAACTGGCTTCCTGTCGTATCCGCACCGAGCGGATTTAAAACCTTTTCCACAAAAAAACCGCCAGCACCGTTTCCTGTGTCCACCACAATATGCAGCCCTGTAAGCGGTTTGTCATAATTACCAGCATTAAGACTCTTTTTTATCTTCTCCTGTAAAAATCCGCAATATACTGAAATGGAATCAACTTTTTCCACGTTCGAAAGATCTGCATCCACAACTGCAAGCCCTGACGCGGTTTCGAGAATCTTCGTGATGTCATCATGTTCCAGACCGCCGTCCCTGTCAAAGAACTTGTAACCGTTTCTGTTAAACGGAAGATGGCTTGCCGTAATCATGATTGCCCCGTCAAACGCAAACTCCTCAAACACGGTTGTCATGAACATCGAAGGTGTCGACACAAGACCACAGTCATAAACACATGCCCCTGCTGCCACGATTCCCTTTGCCGCAGCCGCAAACAGGCTGTCAGCCGTAATCCTTGAATCGTGACCGATTCCAATGCGAAGCTCGTCTGTCCTCTTTCCCTTCTTGTTTGCAAGCCATCTGACAAAGCCGCTGCCAATCAGATTCCCCGCATCCTCCGTGAGATTTACATTCTCCCCCGCAATCCCCTCACACGCAATCCCGCGTATATCACTTCCGTTTTGAAGCTTCATAATATCAGCCATCTCATACCTCCATGCAAATCATTGGTTTTCGTATCTACAATCATAACATAGTTTCCAATAAAAAGGAATATCCAATCTCACGCTTTCATGGATTAATCTCCGTTTTTGAGAGATACTACATCATTATGAACAAGAAAATCATTCGACCTTTTGACTATTATGCATTATTGTTTTTTACCACAGCCTTTGCCGGGTGGCTCTGGGAAGTGCTGCTCTGTCTTGTTACTGCCCACACCTTTGTGAACAGAGGCGTGTACAAGGGACCGTATCTGCCCATATATGGTATTGGCTGTGTCATACTGCTTATGCTGCTCCACAGGCTGCGGAAACGTCCTGTCATCGTTTTCATGCTCTCCTGTGTCTTATGCACTGCGTTAGAGTATTTTTCCGGAGTGTGGCTTGAATGGAAATGGGGCATCCGCTGGTGGGATTACAGCGGACATCTGTGCAATATAAACGGACACATCTGTCTGACCAGCTCTGTCGGATTTGGTCTTGGCGGCGTGCTGCTCATCTGTGTCCTACAACCCGTCTTCAACAAATATTATCACCGCATGACAATCGGGATGCGCGTGACGCTGTGCATCGTATTCACGCTGATTTTTATTGCTGATGCTGCCTATTCAGCCATGCTGCCAAACACAGGGGAGCATATCAGCACTCTTTGTCCTTGCATTTCTGTTGCAAATCACTTAATATAAAAACAGTAGACCGGCAGCTGTAAAAGGCTCCTGCTCATTTGACACTCCGAAACAGAATACGGAGCTATAAATGAGCAAATCTGAGAATTGCACAAAAGAAATTGGTTTGAACCAACCAGCAAATGGATTACGGTAATTTTATGCAAATTTCCAGTGCATACTATGTGCATAATTCGTCCTTTTTCCGATATGCACAAATAAGATTTGGTAAATATTTCAAATTTGCTCGTTTATAGCATAGAGCTAAAGTGGTGCCCAGCCTTTTATATAACTGACACTTTGGAAACAGGATATGAGGCTATAGCAGCAATTTTCTGAAGAAAAGGATACAAAAAGTATTTTGGAAACTCTGCATATACATTGATAGATAAAGATATTCTGTTCGGCATCATCATTCATTTTTATACCCCTTGCGTGCTCTGGCACGCATACCAATCAATAGTTTGAAAGCGGCTTTCTTTCAAACTTTCGAGCCTGGAGAACAAATAATCTGTATGTATGGTTTGAATTTAATGAGTAGAAAGGAAAGAATTTATCATGGAAAACATGGAAATCGAGAAAAAATATACGTTAAAAACGCTGCCACAGAACCTTGAAAGCTACCCCTGCAAAATTATTGAACAAGCCTATCTGAACACGTCCCCTGTCGTTCGTGTCCGCCAATCAGATGACTCCTATTATCTGACTTACAAGGGGAGCGGTCTCATGGCGCGGGAGGAATACAACCTTCCCCTCGACAAAAAGTCATACCATCACCTGCTTGCAAAAGCTGACGGAAATGTCATTTCCAAAAAAAGATTTGTCATTCCCATCGAAAATCCGCAATTCGACGACAGCTATCACCCACTGACTGTGCCAAATCTCTTTGTTGAACTTGATGTCTTTGCACCACCATTCGCACCTCTAATCATGGCAGAAGTGGAATTTCCAAATGTGGAGATGGCAGATGCCTTTATTCCTCCTGCATGGTTTGACGAAGATGTGACCAATGATCCCGAATACCATAACTCTGTTATGAGCCGAAAGAGGTTTGACTAATCTTTTTCTTACGCTTTGCCTCGCCACCAAGCCGTTGTGTACGTGCAATATCATATGGTGCTAGTACATTGTTTTTTTAATACTCATATACTATAAAAACCGCTTTTAACCAGCGTATTTCCAGTCAAATGCTTTGGCTGTTAGATTATACTGTTTGATAAAATTAATGATACTT
>JAIEEY010000466.1 GCA_029067205.1 Lachnospiraceae bacterium | reverse complement strand
ATAACATGTGTAACTTGCGCAGGATATTTCTTCGAGGTTAAATTGATAAATCAATTGGTCAAAAAACGTAGGCGTAGTGGGCTGCGGCGAGGCTTTTTGACCTGTGCAGTCGGAGAAGTAGACAAGTCAGGGTGTACAAATTATTTTTGAACAGTTCCTAATCTGTACTGATTGTTACATTTTAATCATAACAGATTATGTAAAAGGTGTAAAGACTTGAATGAAAAGGAAAAGGTTCTGCGCTTTTTAGAGATTGTTTAGAGATTGCTATGCTATGATACAAGTATGCAAAAATGATGTGCAAATGGAGGTAGATTATGAGAAAAAAATCGATGGTAACAAGATTGGCAGCCCTCTTTCTGGCGGCTGTGGTCAGTGTCACTGCGACAGGCTGCGGCACGAAAGAGCAGCCAGGGACTGAGACAGGAACACAGACAGATATCACAGAAGAGAATCAGTCCGATACAAAGCAGGAAGATGCGGCTGACAGCAATGGTATGGGGCGCTATGTGGAATCGACTGTCTTTGAGGGCGAGTATTGGGACAGGATGAAGACACAGACATTGCAGGATGGACAGATGGTGTTTGTGAACAGTATGACCGGTCGGAGATTCGTGTCAAAGGATGGCGGAGATACATGGGAGGTTGAGGAGAGTGATGCGTTTGCCGCTTTTACAGACGAGCACTATCCCATTTCGACAGGTGTATCGAAGGACGGGACACTTGCACTGATCTGTATGGACCTGCCGGAAGATGCGCCGGAGAACAGTGTGGATTACACTTACAATCTGTATATTTACAATACAGATGACACCACAAAGCAGATTACCATAGAATTGCCGGATGCGGATTCCTATTTGTATGAGGTGGAGTTTGATCACCAGGGAAATCTGTATGTCTTTGCCCGTGGCTGCAAGTATATTTATAAGGTAGACATCAATGAGGGCACAGCCGAGAAACTGACAGAACTTCAGGACAACTGCTGGCTGATGCAATGTAATGATAATGTACTGATGTGTGTGAACAGTGATAAACTTTTCCTGTATGATCTGGAAAAGAAGAGTTTCATCGAGGACGAGACTCTGGACAATTTTATTGAGGAAATTTACAGTGACATGGCATGGACTGGAGACGGATATACGACCTATCCATTTCTCGGAGCAGATAATACTGTCTATATAGCAGGCGAAAAGGGGTTGTACCGCCATGTCATCGGCGGCAGCGCGGTAGAGCAGGTAATTGACGGAGGTCTTTCTTCATTGGGTATGCCGTCCCATAGCGTGATGGCGATGATGGTAAACAGTCAGAATGAATTTATAACAGCTTACAATGATGGGAAGATTGTCAAATCTACTTATGATGCATCAGTGCCAACCGTACCAAATGACAAAATTACAGTTTACAGTCTGATCGATGATGAGATGGTGAGACAGACGATCGCAGATTATCAGACACAATATACACATTTTTATA
>JAIEEY010000465.1 GCA_029067205.1 Lachnospiraceae bacterium | reverse complement strand
CAAAGCATTTGACTGGAAATACGCTGGTTAAAAGCGGTCTTTATAGTATATGAGTATTAAAAAAACGATGTACTAGTTAAAGTAAAGGGGGCTGTCGGAAATAGATAGTTCAATGAGGGAAGGAAAATGACTGTTTTGGTCATCTTCCTTCCCTCGCTTTTACAAAAAATGAAAAAATATGGCTAACAATAACCACCTTTTTCTCGTTGCATGATATAATCAGTCTATACCCTAACCCAGGAAAACCAGAAAAGTTTTTGCATTTCCTCCACTTTTCAAGTACAATAAAGAAAAAACATGGCATGACAAGACCACGGGGAAGACATTCCTTAAATTTGACCAGAGAAAATGTCTCCACTATTTTGGCTGTGTCTTACGGATAGAAAGCATCTACAATGATATCAGTACTTTCCGGGTAAAACGGAAAGTGAAACACAGGGACGGCAGCTCATCAGAACAAAAGGCTCCGTTGAAAAAAGTATTTACAGCCTGTACCAGCTGTTTACAATTATGAAAGCCGCAAACTATCGGTACCTGGAATTCGTCTCATCGTTCGATGACCACAGCAACAGGAGTGAAAAACTTACGAAGACCACCGGTTCCATTGTGGAAAAAGGTCGTTCTTATCGTGTGCTAAATTTTTTCTCGGAACGTGATCTTCAGGTGCTGGAAGCAATCGGTCGGGGCGAATACATGACTTTCGGAATGCAGAGAAAGGGTATAATAGTGCGTACTTCTATTTTTGAATACTGCAATTTATACTAAGTATAGACCAAAGAGGTCAGAAAATCAAGCAGACAAATGAAGGAGGTAACAATCATGAGTAATCTTAAAAACGTCGCTGCGTTTGCAGCAACATCCTGTGGTTTAGCTTGTGGGGCGGCAGACCCAAAACCTGAGGAAAAACCGACATCGGCCTGTGGTTCAGCTTGCGGAGCAGCAGATCCAAAGCCTGAGGAAAAGCCGGCATCAGCTTGTGGCTCAGCTTGCGGGGCAGGCGATCCAGAATCGAAGTAAATTTCGTTTTACAAGTCACAGAACATATCAATACGGTCATGGACACAGCTTTTGGTGTGTCCATGATGATATCAAACCAAAAAGTCAGGAGGATTACCCAGGATGAAACCATACTTTGCGTTCCAATGGCATATTACAGATGAATGCGACCAAAGATGTAAGCATTGTTATATTTTTTCTGAGGATAACCATATCTGCCTGAAACAGATGAAGTATGAGAAAATGGAAACAGTCGTCTCAAGCTGTATGGATCTGTGTGAAAGATTAGGACGCACACCATATTTTTACATTACAGGTGGTGATCCGATTTTACATAAAGATTTTTGGAAACTTTGTGAACTGTTGAAAACACATCATATTACTTTTGGTATTTTAGGAAATCCGTTCCATTTGTCAGATGAGGTGTGTAAGAGGCTTTATGCGTATGGATGTAGGAAGTATCAGCTTTCGTTGGACGGAATGAGAGAAACGCATGACAGATTCAGAAAACCAGGCTCTTTTGATATTACGATCGAAAAGATTGACTGTATCAAAAAAGCAGGTATGTACTGCGCGGTCATGTCTACGGTATCCTGTGCCAACAAAGATGAGTTTCCCGCTATGATCGATTTGGTAGTGGATAAAGATGTTGATGTATTTGCATTTGGAAGATACTGCCCTACAAGCGGGCAGAAAGCAGAATCGTACCATATACCGCCACTTGAATATAGGGAATTTCTGGAGAAATGCTGGGCGAAATATGAACAATATAGAGACAGACACACCACATTCCAGTTAAAAGACCATTTATGGACGTTATTTCTGTATGAAAAAGGGATTTTTAAAATACCAGAAAACGCAGATAAGAAAATGATATATGACGGCTGTCATTGTGCGATCAGCCACATGACAATTCTCCCGACAGGTGATGTATATGCCTGTCGACGAATGGAAAGTAAAATAGGAAATGTATTCGATACCTCCATGTATGACCTTTTTATGAGTGCAGATATGGAAGAGTACCGGGATTTTGATAAACTTGAAAAATGTAACAAATGTGAACTTCGTGGGTTCTGCAGGGGATGTCCGGCTGTGGCTCATGGCTATACCGGAAATATGTATGCGCCTGATCCACAATGCTGGAAAGTGTGAATAGATTCCGCAAAGCGGAATCTATTCACACGGAAGAACGCCTGTCCTTGGCGTTCTTCTCAAGGCGTTTTAGCCAAGAATGGGGAATGAATATGGATATTTTAGATGTAATGAAAAAACGAAGGTCTATCCGTAAATATCTGGATAAGCAGATCAACAGGGAAAATTTGGAAAAAATTATTGAGGCAGGATTATATGCACCAAACGCAGGAGGCGGACAGCGGGCAAGGATTGTTGCTGTCCATAACAAAGAATTAGCTGAGAAAATCGGCAGGCTTAACCTTGCACGTTTTGACCGCAGCAAACTTGCAGGAGGATATGTTTCCTCGGAACAGCCAAGTACCATTGATGATCCGACAATAAAAAACGGTTTTTATGGAGCACCATCAGTATGTGTTATTTTTGGCCCGAAGAACTTTTTATACAGTATTCCGGATGCATTCTGCTGCGCGGAAAATATGGTACTTGAAGCTGCAGATTTAGGCATTGCATCGTGCATTATTGCAAGAGGGGAAGAAACCTTTGACAATGAAGCAGGAAGGGCGCTGTTAAAAGAGTGGGGTATACCTGATACAGACGTGGTCCGCTGCTTTGTAATACTGGGATATTGTGACGGTGATTATCTCCCGATGAAACCAAGAAAAGACAATCGATTTATGATTATAGATTAAATTCCGAGGTGTAAAGTTATGGATGCGCAAACCTGTTTAAAAAAGCTGCAATATGTCGGAGTGCTAAACTTTGCAACAGTAGATCAATACGGAAAACCGCAGATAAGGAATATCAGTGCAATTCATTATGAACAGCAATCCATGTATTTTTTTACAGCGAGGGGTAAAGCCTTTTGCGAAGAATTGTTGTCAGATGGTAATGTTCAGATATTGGGATATACAAAATATAAGGAAATGATAAGGCTTTCTGCAAAGGTGGAAAAAATATCTGATCATGAGCAAAGAAAATGGATTGATCTTATCTTTGAAGAACAGCCGTATTTGTCAAATATTTATCCGGATAATACAAGGGAAATTGGCATTGTGTTCTGTATCAAAAATGCAGAAATCGAATATTTCAATCTCGGTGTCAATCCAATTTTCCGTGAGAGTTATGTCATAGGAAATGCGGCGGTAACGGAAAAAGGCTATTATATCTCACAAGACTGTATCGGCTGTGGTAAGTGTATGAAGAATTGTCCGCAAAGATGTATCATATCTGGCAAGCCGTTCCAGATTGTGCAGGAACATTGTCTGCATTGCGGAAACTGTTATGAAAAGTGCCCCGTGGAAGCAATTAAAAGGAGAGGATGATATGACCATATCAGAGAAAATTGAACTGCTAAGAGAAAAGATTGAAAATACAGATGCGGTCATGATCGGAGCAGGAGCGGGACTTTCCACGTCTGCTGGATTTACCTACAGCGGTGAGGATCTGTAGAAAAATAACTGACACATCTTGGCTTGTCTATTTCTCCGATTGTAAATTGCATTTGCAATTGGCAAAAAGCCTCGCCGTAGCCCACTACGCCTACGTTTTTTGATATACACCCTCGAAGAAATATCCTGCGCAATCTGTATCACTTATTTTCCTACAGCTCCTGAGAGGTTTCAGCAGTACTTTAAGGACTTTATTGAAAAATACCATTTTCAAAATATGTATGAAGGTGGTTTTTATCATTTTGATAGTCTGGAAGAACGTTGGGCGTATTGGAGCCGATACATTTACATCAACCGCTACATGAATGCACCAAAGCCCGTCTATGAGAACTTGTTTGAGTTGGTAAAAGACAAGGATTATTTTGTGCTGACAACAAATGTAGACCATTGTTTCCAGAGAGCCGGATTTGATAAGCGCAGGTTATTCTATACCCAGGGTGATTATGGTTTATTCCAGTGCAGTGATCCGTGTCATCATATGACATATGAAAACGAAGATACCGTCCGCAAAATGGTGGAAGCCCAAGGCTATGTATTCAGCGAAAACGGTATATTGACATTACCAGAAGGTGTAATGCCCAAAATGATGATTCCCTCTGAGTTAGTTCCTTATTGCCCGAGATGCCACAAACCTATGAGCATGAACCTCCGGGCAGATGCTTCTTTTGTGCAGGATGAAGGATGGGACATTCATGCCGGCTATTATGAGAAGTTTCTTGATACACATAAGAAAGGCAGAATCCTGTTTTTAGAATTAGGTGTTGGCTATAATACCCCCGGAATTATCAAATATCCTTTTTGGCAGATGACCGCAGGGAACAAAAATGCAGAATATGTCTGTATCAACAAGGGAGAAGTATCTGTGCCAATTGAAATAAAGCCGAGGTCTATAGAAATAGATTCAGATATATTCCGTTTTAGAAAAACTTGTAAATGGAAATATGTAAATGTAAAATGCCATAAGAAATGTGCATATTGTGGTAAATAGAAATTTTGTATACAAAACCTGTGATATATCATTGATAAGACTCTTGCTAGATGATATACTGGACAAGACATGTTTGAAAGACAATACTTAATTTTCTTGTAAGGTACACATTGCCAATAGCAAAACGTATGGAGAGTATTAGAATGATAAATAAATTCACTGCTTTTTTGAAAAAGGAAACCGTACTGTGTGTTTCGGTCATGCTTGCGGTAGTTTCAGCATTTTTTGTGCCGCCAGACAGAGGGTATCTGGGATATATTGATTTTAGGACACTGGCAATCCTGTTCTGCCTTATGAGTGTCATGGCAGGATTGCAGACGATAGGGATATTTAAATGGATAGCCCAGAAGCTCCTTGGATATGTAAACAGCGGGCGGAGTCTTGCTTTGACACTGGTTCTGCTCTGTTTTTTCTCAAGTATGCTAATCACAAATGATGTTGCTCTGATCACCTTTGTGCCATTTACCTTTACGGTTTTGAATTTGTTGGGGGAAGAACAGAAAAAGCGGTTACTCCTGCCGGTTGTAGTGATGCAGACGATCGCGGCGAATCTGGGAAGTATGCTCACACCGGTTGGCAATCCGCAGAACTTATATCTTTATGGGAAAGCAGGGCTTTCTGTCCGTGAGTTCGTGATGCTGATGCTGCCATATACAGCTTTATCCCTAGTACTTTTGACAGGATGGGGGCTGATACAGGGCGGTGCATTTCCACAGGATCTGAAACTGGAGGCGGCATCTGTACAGAAGGAGAATGGTGGAAAAGCAGCCATATATCTGCTTGTGACCTATCTTATCCTGTTTATACTCTGTCTATTTACAGTAGGACATATACTGCCGTGGGAGGCAGTCTTTTTTGTAGTTTTTCTCGTGATATTTGCGACAGACAGGCAGGTGCTTGTGAAAGTAGATTATTCCCTGCTTTTTACTTTTGTGGGATTCTTTGTCTTTATCGGAAATGTAGGAAGGATTCCTGCTTTTTGTGCTTTTTTGCAGAATATCATTACTGGCAGGGAGATCTAC
>JAIEEY010000464.1 GCA_029067205.1 Lachnospiraceae bacterium | reverse complement strand
ATCCAGTCTGCAAGTGACCATTTACTCCCTGGGTACTTCATTACTGCTTTCATTACTCACCTCTCCAAATCCTTATTTTGTGGTGTCCTGCTTTTTAGGCTTTAAACACGGAGCCATTAGCACTTGTCCTACTGGCAATCCGTAAAATTTACCTTTTTTATTCCGGCACACCAATTTTCCGTTTTCCTCCCTGTTCCCTTCGCAGACAGAACAAAAATTGTTATATCCTAAAACATCTTTCATACCTAATTCTCCAAATCCTTATTTATTACTTCCGCTCCTATTGTCTCAACAACCAGCCTTTGTACTGTTTTGGTTGCCCTGTGATGCTTAAACATGTTGTTTATTCTATCGATTACCTTATCCACGTCATATGCAGTAGGCTGACTGTCAATAAGTTTGCAAAATTCACTTATAAATCCAGTGTCATGCCCACTGGCTATAGATACAACCGTAACAAGCTGTTTAAAGCTATCTGCATCAATCAATCTCATTTTCGTTATCCTTTCCAGCCTAATCTTTGGCCACAATATGTACAGTACCTATGCTCAAAAATATCTGTAGTGCAGGTTCCACATGTTGGACACCTAACATCTTTATCAAGACTTCTTTCCCATTCTTTTGCACTCTGTCTTTCTCTCGCCTCCCGACACTCCTCGACTGTGCCTATTACTCGGTACTGATGGATTTCGTTCAGTGCGTCAACAGCAGTTTTTATAACAAGATTATTTACTTGGTAACTAATCCCTTTTCCTCTCATTTTTTCTTGATATAGCAACTCTTCAATGCATTCACTCTCCGTCATTCAATCTTTTCCCCCAATCCTCTCTGAATTCTTTTGATCTTTTATCTTCATGCTTCCAATCCAACTCCGCCCCACAATAAGGACAATACACATAGTCATCCGCAACACCAAAACCGCAAATAGGACAACGATAATCCGGTAGCTCTTCATCTCCATACGTGAAAAATGCAATCAACTCAGGTGAAACTACTTTGACTAACTTTAATCAAAAAGAGGGTTTAATTCCCCGCAGCTCTGCTGCGTAGCAATCTAATGACGAACGAAGTGAGTCTCGGGCTGATACCCCGCAGCTTGCTGCGGGGAGTTTCATTTTTCTCATCTACGCCTCCTAATCCTTATTTAAAATTCTTCGATGGAAACCCTGTACCCATCAAATACCTGATAACAATTTGGTTTTATATTTCTGTCCTTAATCCAAGCTTCAATTGCAGCATCAAGTCTTGTTTTCAGATCCTTTTCGTCTTCATCGCTTACTTCAAAGTTCTCTGCATGTTCACCAACATCTTCATACAGATTGTCTTCAATCTGCTCTATTACTGTTTCCTCTATACAAGACCACGTCAGTTCTGGTTCTACACAGGTTCCAATATACACCTCTTCATGTAATGCCTCAGACCTGGCATCTTCCAATGCCTCTTCTTTTGTGGCATAGCATCCAAAATAGCGCTCTCCGTCCCAGCTGTAGCAATATCTCGTCTCATTGCCCAATAAGCTGTCCTGCTTACTTTCTGCATCAGGATTAACAAGAAATACAGTTTCGCCAAATTTTGAAAATGGAATGTTAGCTTTGCCAAGCTCATCAGATGCTACAACAATACAAAACCCGCATGTATGAAAATATGAGAAATCCACAACCTCCGCCTGCGCATATCCTCCATACATCTTTTTAATAAATACCGTATCTCCAAACTCACAAGGCAGTTTCAGTAGCTCTCCCCGTTCTTCCATATCCTCATAATCTGCCAACTTATTAAGTGCATTTGTAACCTTGTTAAACTCCTTGAATGTAAGGTTAATCTGTAGATCTTCGCTATCCTCACCGATAATATCAGCGTTGCCAAATTCATCACGTTCTGTTAATCTCTCCATATTGTTCAACCTCCTGTTATGGTGCACACTCTCCTGCCACGCCTGAATCCTTCTTATGCCATCCTTTAGACGCCTTAATATGCTCATTACGCAGGGACTCAAAATAAGGTTCCTGCGTGATGATTTTATTCATGATAAGTTCTCCGATCGCAATTCCCCTGCGCCTTCCACGCTTGTCCATGACAATACACATCCCTGGATATTTCTTAATGACCGTATACCTCACAGTTTTGTGAGTCCGCTGTTCTTCATGTGACTTTTCCTTTATTGCTATCTCTGTGTTTACTTCAAGTTCCTCGTAAGTCATGTTAGTGTTCCTTTCCTCCTGCCAGCTTTTCCCGAAGCAGCTCCAGCGCATCCAGCAGGCAGGTATATTTACAAATATGTTTTTCTGCTTTCTCCCCGGACATTCTCAGATATGATGCATATTGATCTATTAGGTCATCGATCAAAGATAATTCATATCCTCCCCGGATTTTTGTTTTCGGTTCCCCGTCCACTGCTGCCATACTCTCTTTAAATGTGCCAGATTCTGACACACTTTTTATATCCTCTGCAGTATCTGCCTGCTCGATTTCTCCCAGTGCAGATACAGGCTCATGCTGCTGCTCTTTAAATGTGCCAGATTCTGGCACATTTTCCTTATCGATTTCCGGCATTGTCAGCCGTCTCATATCGTCCTCGGAAATATTACCATTAGCATGTACCAGCCCTGCAACACGATTCTGTATATCTGGCTCCTGTTTTGCGACTTCATATGCCAGAGATATATTTATACTTCCATTTCTGAACATTTCCATCAGTTCTGCATTAAGCCTGGTTCCAATCGTGTTATATATGTTAATCTGCCCACGCGATACTCCCAGCATATCCGCCTCTATATCCCTTGTCCTTCCATCAAGTCCCTGCCGCTTTTTCAGTTTCGGGATAATTTCTTTCAGCCGCATATGTTCCATGACCTTTTCCCAGTCTGTCTTATTCCTCTGTGTACTGTTCATCATGACAAGCATTGCCTCTTCCGTGTCAGCATCAATTTGCCCCTTAATGACTGCCGGAACATATTCAAATTCAGCATACCCTTCTGACACAAGTTCCCTGCTCGCTGTCAGCCTCCTGTGTCCATCCAGCGCAAGATACGTATGATCTGCCCCTTCCGGACATCTTACCAGTACAACATTCTGCTGTACTCCGCCAAGTGCATAGATACTGTCCTTTATCTTCTCAATCTCACTCAATGTATATTCATTCCTGGGATTCATACCTATGTCATATACACTAACCCGCTCGTACACGTCTGAGCCGGAATCCTGCTGCCTGGCATCCTGCATAAAATCACGGATAGAAAATGCTTTAGCCATTGCATACACTCCTCTCATACTCCTCGGCAAAAGCCTTATAGCTTCCTGCCGCCCCGCAGCGTGGCGAAAATTCAACAATCGGAACGCCCGCAAACGTACTCTTACTCATGATCTGCGTCCACTTGATTCTTGTATAAAATACTTTTCCGAATTTCTCCTGGAGGATCTCCACACCCTCATTGCACAAATCGTTGTTTCGGTATGATGTAACAAGACATCCTGCAAAATTAAGCTCATGATTCTGCCACTTCCTGACCTCATCTATCTTGCCCAGCACTTCCGCTATCCCGTCAAAGGTAAACTTGTCAATCACTACAGGAATGACGACATCATCACTTGCTACAAGTGCATTCACGATCGGGATATTGATATCCGGTGCGCAGTCTATCACGCAGTAATCGTAGTCCCCGCAAATATCCGCAAGGGCATCTTTCAGCCTCGTCATTCCCGGCCTGATCGGATCATTATCAATCTGTTTGGCCGCGTTAATCAAAGACATATCTGCTGGTATCACATCCAGCGTCGGCACCGAACTATCTGTATTACTGTAATCAGTCAGATAAATTGCAGCCCTGATATCTGTGTCCCCTGTCAAAACATCTGACAGGCT
Source organism: Lachnospiraceae bacterium (assembly GCA_029067205.1). Classification (GTDB taxonomy): domain Bacteria; phylum Bacillota; class Clostridia; order Lachnospirales; family Lachnospiraceae; genus COE1. Next base: position 5,893 of record JAIEEY010000464.1, on the reverse strand, counting down.
TGTCTTGTCTTTACTGTAGCATTTAAAAAACTTGCTCGTATTACCTTGCTTGTCACAATCAATCAGCAGCACACGCCTGCCGCGCCGCATCAGCTCATATGCCATGTTGATGCTGGTGACTGTCTTTCCGACTCCGCCCTTTAAATTAATAATGCTTATCGTCCTCATACTTGTCTCCTCTCAGTAATTCCTCTGTCTCCTGCTGCCAACAGGAGGCTTATCATGGTTTTGTGACATATAAATCCATTCCAGGTATTCCAAAAGGCTTTGTTACCCAGTATTTACTGTGCCTTGCCATATTTCCGCCTCAATTCTGTCTCCGCCCAGCTCGTGTATTGGTGGCATCTCGTCTGTACAGCATTTACCAGATGTTTTTGCGTAAGATCTGACACGCTGCGCCATAGGTCCGCATTGGCAAGTGGTTTTTTCCGTGCCGTTTTAAATCCGTTCTTCCGCCATTGTTGGATATTGTTACAGTTAAATGCACCCGCAACGGTGGAAGAATCTGTATATATCGTAATCTCCGTAGGGTTGGGGAAATGCCTTAACGCGGATCTGAGCGCCAGCAAATTGATACGGTTCACGGTTACGTCCTGCCCTCTTCCAAATTCCCCGCATGTGGCAGCTCCCCTTGTTGTATCTGCATATATCACATATACATATGCGGCCTGCCCTACTTTCCTGCAGGGATCTGTTATATTGTGCGTGATAAAGATATCTGCATGTTTCATTTGCCTGTTCCCCCACTTTCAAACGGCGTTTCCCCCGAATCGGAAAACTTATCATAACTGTCTATATACTGCAAAAGTCTGTTCTGGCGTTCCAGTGCCTTGCGAGACCGTATCGGTTCTTCGGGAAAGTGTAGTACCATACACATATCGTTAATTCGATCAACCGTAGCCGCAAGCAATGGCAACTCTCCCAGTACATAATTACTTGTTATAATGCACAGCCTGTCGGCCTTGTACCTCTCGTTTATTAGAGTATGTAATACCCCTTTCTCCTTGTCAGTAATTTTAGATACCCCAAGATCGTCGAGAACCAGAAGTTCCGTATCATAGTATTTCCGAACATTCACCCCTGCAAGTTCATTCCTGTCCCTGCTGTCATAGGACTTATTTACGTCATCAAGAAAATCCCTGACCTTTGTAACCCGGGCAGCCATATTGTATTTTGCGCAGATGCTGCCACATATGGCATTGGCTACCATAGTCTTGCCGCTCCCCTTTACATCCGAATATATGTACAGGCCTATACCTTCATCCTGCCACTTCTGAAAATCATATACAAAGCTTTCCACGATCTGTTTTAATTTTGAGATGTCCTTTTTATACGTCTCCCATGGAAACTTGTTAATGTCCAGTTCCCTGTATTCGGCTATAATGCCGGATATATCTTTCAACATGTTTGTCCTGCAGTATGGGCAGTATATCATTGTACTAATTTTTCCTTCTGCAGGCTTACGCGGATTCGGTGGATACAGATCTAAAAATCCCGTATCCTTACAGTGCGGACACTTATAAACAGGGGGGCTGTATTCTGTTGCCTGCGCCCTGTGCCCTTCCCATTTTCGACGGTATGCCTCCAGAATCTCCTCCATGTCAAATCCTGCCATTTTTACCTCACTCGATTATCAATGCATTATAAAGCTCAGACATCTCCTTCGAGATTCTGTTTGCACTTTCTGCAGCCGGAGCGCTCCTCTGGTTCAGGTAGCTCTCAAAATGCGACGGCCGGAAAAGAGTCTGGGGGCGGAGATACTTGCACATATCGCCGTCATTGGCCCATTCTGCATATTTTGTATCTATAACCCTGTAAAAATCCTGAACCGTAAATCCATCATTGAGCCTTGCATTAATCATACTGGCTGTAGCCTCACTTTGGTACTTATAGTTCGTGCCGCATACATGATTAAAGTATTCTACAATCTGCTTTACTTCTTCTGGGTGTGTTTTGGTTTTCGGCTTTTTAGGCTTTCCCGGTTTCACAGGTACATTTTCCGGTACACTGTCAGATGCATCGTCGGGCTTTCCCGACAATATATTATTTATTCCCTTAGTACTTGATTCCTTAGTATTTAATTCTTTAGTATTTAATATATTAGTATTTAATTGTCTTGGATTTTCCAAGATAGGTTTTTCCAATGTTGGGTTTTCCAAGATTGGTTCTTCCAAGATTGGGTTTTCCAAGATTGGTTCTTCCAAGATTGGGTTTTCCAAAACAGGATCTTTAGGCACTGGTTTTTCATGTATCACATATTCAGTTCCTCTTAATCGTCCTAACTCATCACGAGTACGCATGACCTCCACATATCCGAACCTTTCAAGCTCCTTTAAAGTTGACCTTACACTATCTATTCCGTCACTACCAAGCGCTGCCAGGCCTTCCATCGTATAATCCCAATCGTCAGGAAGACTCAGCATTGTGGAAAGCATCCCTTTTGCTTTGAATGACATATTTTTTTCCCGGAAATGATAGTTTCCCATGGTTGTATAATCTTTTGTCTTTTCCACTCTCACAACTGCCATCTTAAATCCCCATACTTTCTGTTTTTAGGCCACACTGTACCAAGGGTATCTATTCCGCCCTGTTTGAGACAAAATACCCTACCTACAAGTCTGCAATTTTCCATAAATTAATCATTCGCCTCCTGTCTCTTTTTCCGTCCAGACAATACCATATACATGATAGTCCCTTTGAAAATCCCTCACGCCCTTCTGATGGGCGATCGTGTGATGCATCCGGCACAGGCATATCTTTCTGTTCGCCGAGTCGTCGTAATGTCTCCGGTCGTGTCCCATGCCGATCGCGTCCCAGTGGTGTATCTCTCCTGGCCTCCCGCAGACCGCACATTTCTTATGCTTCATACACTGATACAGATACGTTGTAATATCATCTGTCCTGTCAGAAAGCCTCTCAGAAGTGATTACACCATTTTCAAGACAAAAATCTGTGAGGGTATTGATAAATTCCCTTGCCACACTCATGGAGCAGTCAGAAAGCGAAAAGTAATCACTTCCTGTCGATATGATATGTACATACTTCATGACTTCTTTTGTCTCCTCTGGTGTGTATCCTGTATGACTCGAAATATCACGAAGCGTTGCATAGATCTTTTTACGCTGATCAAGTGACAGTGTGCGCCCATCTACCAGCTGTAGTATCACTTCTGTGACCCGCTTGTCCATTATGGCTGCTGCCAGACTGGCATCATTAACACGCACAACAAGATCCGCGCTGCCGCCGTTGTTGCGTACAGCTGTAATCTTCCCTGTTTCTATCCGTATCACCTCCTGTGTGCTTTGTACGTGTCCCCTGCGCGGCACACAGGAACATATTGCTCCATGTACACCACTAGACTTAGATTTTGAGAGAAATCACAGCACACCAGTATATGTGCTGCGCAGAGGACACGTGAACAACCTTATAAAACTTATCCCCGCCTGATCTGTCGATTCTCCATTGCCTGCTGCCTTTGCTGTTGCTGCTCAAACAATTCTGTGTCAAAAATAATTGGACTATTACGGAGTGCGGGATTTTGTTTCTTTGCAAATCTCTGCCCTTTTATCCTATACTGCTTCATCAGGTATTCCCTGGTGTATCCCAACTTTATCAACTCACTCAATCGCATGATTCGTTTCGGATATTTTGATGACTTCTCTATTTCTTCTTTTTCGTTTTGCAAATTTATCTGAGCTTCCAACGCTGCTATTCTCTTTTCTAACGCTTCATCTCTTGCAAGAAACTCTTCAAAACGCTTTTCCAGATTTTCTTTTACTTCTGTCAAATACTCTCACCTCCCCTGATCTTCCTGTTATTTCTGACTTACTATTGCATTTTCCACATTTCCATTTATACTGTACTTACAGGCTATGCCAGTAGCCGAGTACGAAAGAAAGGAGATTGTAATGTTATCTACTCCAAATATTGTTACAAAAATAATAATTGAAAACACAACCTTTGAGATTTATGCTTACCGAAAACTTACAAAATCCGAATGCCACTTCGCTATCCGACGCTATCTACAACAGAAGCATCTTAAAAAAGTTCCAAAAAACCAGAAAATTAAAATCATAACCATTATTGGAAGTATCCAATAAGACTACTGCACAACATTTCTGCTTCATTCTTCCCATGAATGACAATCCTGTCTCCATTCATGGGAACTATCACAATATCCTCTGTCTTTTCGTCTTTTTCAAAAGCCCACAATAGCTTTTCTGTTACTATTGGATCTGGGTTTTCTAAAAAACTGAAATCACTTTCAGGAAAATTGCACTGCCCAGATAAAGAATCTTCAGAACTAGTTTCAATCTTTGGTTCGAACTTCCACACCTTTGGCACAAGTATTCTTTCAATACGCTTCAATGTAGCATCAACACTTTGGAGCATACCACTTATAGTAGTTTGCTGTATTTCATTTTCTGTATCTTTTTCCACTTGTTCACCTCCCTCCGATTCACTGCTAGTTGCTCCACCTACCACCATTGCACTTTGCCGTCTCCTGTCTTATACTGTACTCACAGGCTATGCCAGTAGCCGAGTATTAAAGAAAGGAGATTGCTATGTCTTTGCACAAGTATAATATTGATTTTTCAGCATTAACAACCGACGAAAGATCAGAGCTGATTGATCGCATTGAATCCATGTCTTTCAATGGTTTGTTTTGGTATTCCGGTTTCCAATACGCAGATTTCTTTGTCGATGAAGATTTTAATATGGATTACTTGAAAATTCCGGACATGTGTCATCTGACACGGATCTATCAGTAGGTACAAAAAAACAATAATTTGTTTTTAAGATTTCCGCATCGTAAAATAACTCCATGCGGAAACTTTTACTTTTTTGTGCTATCTGCCAGATCTGTTCCATCAAGGACATGAAAAATACAACTGCCTTATCAAAACATTCTGTCCTAGTACTACCTTTCCCAATAAGTTTTTCCCCATCTTTCGCCAGCTTTTCAGCATCTTCCTCTGTAAAAGAAATGTATTTCTGTTCGCTATGAAATCCGTTTGAATATTGTTTAACCAGATTTTCATACTCTTCCTGCGACAAATCCAATACATCCTTGACCATTTTCCCATCCGCCATCCTCTGGATTACTGTATATGATGGTATCTTATTACTTGATTGAATATCTGTCATTTTTCCTCACCTCCCCTCTACTTCTCTGCTGACTCCTTGTCTGATTGCCTTGTCTTTTTCCGTCTCCTGTCTTATACTGTACTTACAGGCTATGTCAGTAGCCGAGTGCTAAAGAAAGGAGAACCACTCTAATGACGCGTGATGATTTTAAAAAGCAAAGTGATGAATTATTCTTCCAAATCAGGAAATCTCTTTGCCAAAAAATAGTAGAATCCGCAAAGCCAATTTATGACAAGGCAGAAGAATGCCCTGATAAAACAAGTGCTTTGCACTATGCCGCTAATGAATTATCATGTTTAATGTCAACATTAAGCTTTGAAGCCAGTTGCGATTATTCTGAGAAACTAGCTCTTTTACTTTTTGACCAATTTTCCAAAGAGGACTGAACTGTTGACTGCATTCTTTGAATGGCATTACATTTCAATTCATCAGAGCATTCCATGATAATTATTGGAATAAAGGAAATCGGCTGCTTTCTGGCAGAAGCGGTCTTTTTCTTTTTTGTCTTTCCCGTTTTCTTCATCTCCTCTCTACACAGGCATTCGCGGTCTTACGAACATCGTCATAGGAATCCCCAATGAACTACATATGTTCGCATATTCTCCCGCTTCAAGTCTCCTTCCTTCTACTTCGCGGCTGGTTCCCTGTCTGTCATAAACAAGGTGTTTGCATCAATATCTAATACATGCATAATTGAAACCATTTCAATAGCTTTTATAAGCCTTCTACCGTTTAGCATTGCATT
>JAIEEY010000463.1 GCA_029067205.1 Lachnospiraceae bacterium | reverse complement strand
TTGTCTATAAGAGTTGGTTATTTTTTAAAAAAATCGTAATATTATTGTCCTATGGAATTTGTTTTCAGTAATTGACAGTAAGTTAAAAAAATGATACAATGACTGTTAATTTGTTTTTAAAACAACAAGAATTTATCGGACTGTAAGGAACAGTTCCTAAAAATTTTATAAAGTTTGAAAGAAGGTCACTTTCATACTATTGATTGGTAAGTGTGCCGGAGCACGTAAGGGGTATAATTATGAATAAAAGAAATAAGAAAAATACCAGAATGACTGCTTTGCTGGTTTTGTTGATCTTAATATTGTTGGCAGAGATTTTTGTATGGATATGGGGCGTCCATAAGAGACGTAGTGAGGAGAACAGGGAAGAGATTGAATCTACGGAGGTCAGCAGTTCTACTGAGGAGGAAACGGAGCAGGAAAGCACAGAGGAAGAGGCTTATTACCCTGAACCAAAATATCAATTTCAGACAGAGGAGATTGTCGTGGAGGTTTCTGGTATTTCAAGGGAATATACAGTGGCGTGGGTGAGCGACTTACATATGGTGACAGACCACGAAATATCGGATGATATTCTGGCCGAGGATCTGGATGCAGTTAAGATAAGGTATGACTTTTTCCAGACAGCCGACGGTGTACATGGAGAAGATTTACTGCCAGAAGTAATTGACTTCTTGAATTATGGAATGTTCGATGGGATTATCTTTGGCGGTGATATGCTCGATTACTGCAGTGTCTCTAATATGGAGCTGCTCAAATCTGAGTTTGACCGGCTGAACAAAAAAGTTCCCGTACTTTATATACGCGCTGACCACGATTATGGTTTCTGGTATGGCGGAGACGGGTTTACGGAGACGGATGCAGAGAATATGCATAAAGAGATGGATGACGGGGATGACCTGACTACGAAATACCTTGATTTCGGGGAGTTAATCATTCTTGGCGTTAACCGTTCGACAAAGGATATGTTTCCAGAACAGTACAGTATCTTGGATGAAATGTTTACAAATGCCGCGTCAGAAAAAAAACCTGTTATTGTTGCAACACATGTTCCATATGCGTCAAAGATTGATGACACCAATGAGGTGACTCTTTATGACAGGTCTATGGAGATCAGAAATAAGATTTATTATTGGGGCGGCGGAAATTATGTGCCAAATGATGTAACAGCAAATTTCCTTGACAAGATTTACAGGGAAGACACAAATGTAGTTGAAGTGTTGGCTGGTCACCTGCATGCCGGATGGGATGGAAAATTGACAGAACAGGTCAGACAGCATATCTTCGAACCAGCATATCTTGGAAGTATTGGAGTGATCAGATTTGTTCCGAAGGATGAGGGAGACGAATGAAGAAATTAAGGATATTGGTTTTTGCGAGTGTTCTTTGTATTTTTTCCTGCGGCAGTGTCTGTGCAGCAGAACCAGGGTTTTGTAAAAAAGTGGAAGAAGAAGGGACAGCGGAAACGGAAACCACGGCAGCAGAAGGTTCAGAAATTTTACGGGAAAATGACACAAGTGTTATTATTCCGATGGATGATGCTTTTGCAGTGAAGCTCGGTGTGAGTGATATGCATATGCAAAATCCTTACAATGATTTCAAAAATCTAAAACTGCCAGCACAGATTACACGGCAGGGAGATTATTATTTTATTGTCGATACATACAATGATCAGGTGTTGTATGCATCGGATCTATGGAAGTCTATTGGGGAATGGCGTGTGATGGACAGAAAGCTCAACAGGCCTCATGCGATTGCCAGTGACGGGTCAATGTATCTGGTCGTGGATACGGACAACAACAGGGTGCTCTGCTATGAATATGTCAATGGACGTTTCCAGAATACACAGCGGTTTGATGATGTCGGAACAAGACCACATTATATTCAGTACGATGCAGTGACGGAGTCCTTTTTCGTGTGGAGCTCTGTGACAGGCGATATGTATATTATCAAAAAAGAGCCAGTGAACAATCATATGTATATTCAGGAAATTCGTCACATCTATGAGCTTGATGGATTCTATGTGAGGTCCTTTTGTATCGAGGGAGATGAGGTGCTGTTTCCTTCAGGAAATAATGGGTATCTGATTGTGGCAGATAAGGATACGCTTGAGGTGAAAGAGCGTTATGAGGTTCCCATGGAAATATCAGGGATGGCTTTTGCAAAAAAAATAGGAAATTATTATTATATGACAGTCTCGACAGATGATAAATTGAGCCATGAAAATGCTAAGATGATACGCACATCGGATCTGCAGTCGCTTTCACTTGGATTATATGAGGATGTGACTAGGTATTTTAAGGATATGCGAGTGCCGTATTATATTGATCGGATTAATGGTTCTTACTGTGTGACCAATCATGAAGGCAAGAAATATGTGTACATGTTCAATGTTGCAGAAGATGTGATTAAAGATGTACAGACAGTACATTGAGTCTTTTATAAAAAGGTAAAAAAGTTCTGTTTCCAAGCAGGGCTTTTTACCTTTTGTAGAAATAAATGTTTACAAGAAAGGATAAAGTGTAGTAATGTTAAATAATAAAGTTGGAACTGGAAATAGATAATTTCTAGACAGTTTCATAAGAAATATTTGTGAAAGGAAAAGGGAATCTTTGACAATGATGGAGAACGAACTTTTTGATGTATTAAGCAAACACGGACAAGAACACATTATTGAGGCATACAAAAAACTTGATGAGGCTGGAAAGGAAAAACTTGCCGCGCAAGTGGATAAGATTGACTGGTCGATTGTGGCTATGGCAGGACATGAGGAGTTATCACAAGAGAGAGGAAAACTTGAACCGCTGTCAGCGCTTGAAGTATCTGAGATCGAAAAAAATAAAGCAACATACGATAAAATCGGTCTGGATGCGATTAGGGCCGGAAAAGTCGGCGCTGTACTCCTTGCAGGCGGTCAGGGTACTCGGCTCGGCTCAGATGGACCAAAGGGAAAATATAATATTGGACTTACAAAAGATGTCTATATATTTGAACGTTTAATTCGTAATCTGCAGGATGTCACAGACAAGGCAGGCTGCTTTGTACCGCTTTATGTCATGACAAGTGACAAAAATAATGATGAGACGATTGCCTTTTTTGAGGAAAAGAATTATTTTGGCTATCCAAAAGATTTTGTTAAATTTTTTAAACAGGAAATGGCTCCTTCTGTTGATTTTAATGGAAAACTCTATATGGAAGCTGTGGATTCTCTGTCACTGTCGCCAAATGGTAACGGCGGATGGTTTTATTCTATGGCTGTGACAGGCGTGTTGGAAGATGTCAGGGCAAGAGGGGTTGAGTGGTTAAATATCTTTGCAGTGGACAATGTGCTGCAGAGAATTGCAGACCCAGTTTTTGTCGGAGCGACACTTGAATCGGGATGTGTCAGTGGTGCGAAGGTGGTCAGAAAGGCTGAGCCAATGGAAAAAATCGGAGTTCTTTGTCTGGAAGATGGCAGACCGTCTATTGTGGAGTATTATGAAATGACGGAGGAGATTATTCATTCAAGGGAAGCAAACGGCGATCTCTCTTATAATTTCGGTGTTATCCTTAATTATCTGTTTCGTGTGGACCAGCTGGAGAAAATCATGAACGAGAAGATGCCAGTGCATGTCGTGGAGAAGAAAATTCCTTATATCAACGACAAAGGAGAGGTGATCAAGCCTGAGACACCAAACGGATATAAATTTGAATTGTTGGTACTTGACATGATTCATTTATTTGAGAATTGTCTGTCTTATGAGGTTGTCAGGGATTATGAGTTTGCGCCGATCAAAAATAAGACAGGTGTTGATTCCGTGGAAAGTGCACGGGCGCTTTTACAGAAAAACGGTGTAGAATTATGATAAAGAATGTGATATTTGACATTGGAAATGTGCTTGTAGATTTCCGGTGGCGTGTGCTGATGGAGGACTTAAAGCTCTCTAAGGAAATACAGGCGATTTTTGAAAAGACAGTGTTTGGCAGCCGTTGGTGGGGTGAGCTTGACCACGGTATGTATGACGAGTCCGAGATACTAAGGAATTTCCGCGAGGACAACAAGGAACATCTGGATGAATTCAATCTTGTGTGGGACAACCGCGATAAGCTGGTGAAGCCGTATGCGTATGCAGTTCAGTGGATTGATCAATTAAAAGCTTTGGGCTTAAAAGTGTATTTGTTGTCAAATTATCCGAAAGACATCTTCACACTCCATGCGGAGTGTGGATGTTTTCCGTTTCTTGACAAAGTGGATGGAAAGGTGGTTTCAGCGTTTGTCAAAATGATCAAGCCCAATGCTGATATCTATAAATATCTTTTGAAAGAATACAGTCTGGATGCTGCTGAGAGTGTCTTTATCGACGACAGAGAGGAGAACATCGAGACTGCAAGGAAGCTTGGCATGAAGGGGATTGTGTTCCAGAGTTATGAACAGGCTTGTGATGAGCTGAGTGAATTGAATATTATTTCGATCAGATAAAAAACAGCTTTGGGGGAAGTTATGAGACATTTTTTTTTGATGATATCATGTATGTGTATGTTTCTGTGTTCTTGTGGTAAAAATGAGGAACATTATTATTACATGGAGGAGGAAATCACATCTTTTGTACAGGAGCATGAGGAAGAGCTGCGCGGGCAGATCGAAAATGCAGGACAGGATGACACGATCAAAGAATTTGATGGAATACAGAGAGTGGAAGACCGGCGTGATTCCTGGGGTGTTGTCTATTATGAATATGATGTTTCTGGACTTATGACTGCGAGTCTCTAGGTAGGCTTTTATTATTCTGAAGAGGATGCGCCGTCTGTCCATGGCGGGGCATCATGGGCGGGAGGTTATGGCTGGTCAGAGGTTTCGACACAGAAGGAAAATTTGTGGCGGTATGAAGAGGATAACGGTGATAATTACCTGATTACCAGAAAGATCTGTGATAACTTTTATTATGTAGCTGCCGCGAATTAAAATTTAAATTGGTGCGAATTCTATGGAGAGTGCGTTATGCCGTATGTTAAAAGGCTTACTTTTTTGAAAGAGTATGAAAATGGCTTGATGGTGTATTGAATTAGAGGACTATCTGTAAGGAAAGAGTCTGTATTATTGTTTTAAAGAGGTTCATACATATACAGAGAAAGAATTTGAACAGTTTTTGAATGAAAATTAAATTAGATTATATGTAACTAAAAACCATACTGATTTTCAAAAGCTAGATGAAAATCAGTATGGTTTTTGATATACTTATTATGTATATAATTGTAAAAAAATTGGAGGCAAAGTATGAGATTTGTAATACAACGCGTATGTGAGGCAAGTGTCTCTGTGGATGGAGCAGTGATTGGGCAGATTGGGCATGGACTTTTGGTGTTTGTGGGTGTGGTTGACAGTGATAACAGACAGATTGCGGATAAGATGGTTGATAAGCTGACAAAGCTACGTATTTTCGATGATGCAGATGGAAAGACAAATTTGTCCATCGCGGATGCGGGGGGTGAATTTTTAGTTATTGTCTGTATAATGGGGTTAAAACCCTCGCCTTAAGGCGAAACCTTTAGGTCAACCCCATAGCTTCAGGTTTA
>JAIEEY010000462.1 GCA_029067205.1 Lachnospiraceae bacterium | reverse complement strand
CTACGCCTACGTTTTTTGACCAATTGATTTATCAATTTAACCTCGAAGAAATATCCTGCGCAAGTTACACATGTTATTTCTGTACAGTTCCTTATGAGTGGAAGCAGGTGATTGTATATGCCGGGTAATGCAGAGATTGCGAAAGAAACAATTGAACAATTTATAAAGATTCAAGATTATATGGTATTAGCAAAAGAAGAAAATGCAGCAAAAACATATGGCAAACTCAAAAAAGAGTATCTTTCTTTAAAAGCATTATTAAATGTTATAGGCGTAAACTTAATAGACATAGATATCATGAAAGAATAACACCTGAGCAGCAGCAAATAACCACAAACAAAGGTGCAGCGTCTTATCAATAAAACGCTGCACCTTTTTCTATCAAATACAGTTAATCTCTAATCCTGTCAATTTCCGCAAGGTAAACACCCAATAATATAACAAAGTATGAAAAACGATAAAGTCTTATCCTGGTTTATTCATACAAATAGATCTCCACACTGTCCGCGATTGCCCTCACTGACGCATCAATATCCTGCATTCCTTCAAGATACTTTGCACCCTCCGCGTACACGACATCCTCAAGTACAGAATCGCTCAGATACGGCGTTTCAAGCTCTGCAATCCACTGCTCCAGCTTGTCAATGCCATCCTGATTTACGGGATAAATCGTATAATTGATTGATTTTCCATCCTTTGTCGAAAAGCCTGCATAGTATTGTCCGCCATCTTCGCCCAGACTGCTCTCATCATACGCAAACTGAGCTGGCAGTGCCTTTTTATTCACCGGAATACCCAACTGCATTGATTCCTGAACAGTCGCTCCAAGCATCATACTGACAAACTGTTTTGCCGCGTCAGTATTTTTCGAGGCCGTATTGATTCCGGCGATTGACGCCGGGTGATAGACATTGTTGTTTTGTCCACTCATCAGTTCTATCACAGTGTTTTCCAAACCCTGTATTCTCGGAAGGGATAACAGATCCCGATAGATATACGCATCCACAATCTCTCCGTATGCAAATGGCGACATCTGCATCATATAGGACGCATCTCTTGCGATCATAAAATAATCGCTATCCTCATAACTGATTCCATCTTCACCAATCAAATGCTGCTGATAGGACAAAATCTCTTCCTGCGGTGTACCTTTCATCTGCGCATCATAAATTCTCTTGGTCTGCTCCAGAAATTCCCTTATTTTCGCCTGATCCAACTGTCCCTTATCGTCCTTCCAGGACGGCGCACACACTGGTATTGACCGCTTTATAATCCCCTTCGCCGAACACACTTGCAATAAGTTTGTATCCAGATATTCATTTCTTGCCCTCTCCACCATGTCTGCCATGGACGGATAGTCCCTGACGTCATTTACAAACTCCTCATTTCCATAGAGAACCGGAATATAAAACTTTGCCGGGACACCATAGATTATATTATTTATTTCAAGTCCCTCAATCAGATTCCTGTATAGTCCGTCCTGTCCATCGACCTCATTGACGATATCCGACAAATCCATCAGCACGCCTTTCTCCGCATAAGTATCAATGTTCATACCATCAAGCATGATAATGTCTGGACCACTGCCGCCAAGCAGCTGTGTATTTAACTTTTTGAGCGCGTCCTCCCTTGTAACACCGCTCTCGTCCATTCCGACCTGATACTCGACATACATATCAGAGTATTGTGTCTGATAGGCTGCTATCGTCTGTCTCACCAGATCATCTTCACTCAGACTGTAAACAGTAATTTTGTCACTTGGCACAGTAGAAACCGTCGCATCATAAGCAGACTTGACAATCTTTCCATTGCTGTACGCTGCCAGAAACTCATTTTTGTCATTCATGGTCATTGACAGGATACTGTTGGACGGATCGCCGAGAGAAGACAGTCCGCCGTCAATCACCTGTTCGACCACGCCGCCTCCGATGACATGACGATACAAGCCTTTGTCCCCTGCGACATAGATTGTATTATCCACACCCAGAAAAGCATATGCTGTATATCCTCCTCCCGTCCATTCCATTTCCTTATAGTTTTCTTTGATGAAATAATCAAGCGTCTCGTCCTCTATAAAAGTCTTTTTTTCCAAATCATACAGGAAAATCTTTTCACCAGTCATACACATCAGGATATTATCCCTGCACTGCATCAAATCAGTGTTCTCGTTAAGTATCATAAGCTTCTCTGATGTCTCTGTATCAATGTCTACTTTATAGATATTTCCGCCACCTGTAACATATACATAAAGCACTCCCTGTTCATCAAATGTCAGTGTGCTTAGCCGTGAGCTGGCATCTGGCAGTTCGATTGTTATCTGTTTAAACGTGTTGTCTGTATTGTAGATGTAAAGATTATAATCATACTCAGCATCATAACCATCCACCGAATCAGCCCTTTTATCCATACCGATGACTGCAATTGTGCCATCCTTTGCAATAGCTGATGCTATAGAATAATGTTCATCAATAAAATCAGAAAATGCATCATTTTCCTCAATATCCCATGTACTGCCGCTATCCTTTGATACAACTTTCTGCCTGGTGAGACAGTTCAGAAAAAGAATCTGACCATCGCTTAACGTCTGTGTCTGCGTCATATCAGAAAATCCATTGCCCTCATAAACTGTCGTTTCCACATAACGCCCCATACCATTATCATTAACAGTATCCTTCTGCTGGTCTGCATCAGTCTGCCCCTCCTCTGTGATACTTGCCTGTGTCCCCGCAGCGTTACCTGGCTTCTTTTTCACACCACAGCCCGCCGCAGTGATACCGACCGCAGCCGCCATGACCAGAGCTGCCACTCTCGTAAAGATTGATTTTTTTCTCATACTGAACCTCCATATGCACATCATATTTGTATATTGGTATCGTAACACAATTGTCTCTAAACATTCTCTAATTTGAAATATCGCCCAATCTCCTATTGATACTTTTTTCTGTATTTCATATAATAAAAATAAGATAATTTTAGAGACAATTTAGATAAAAATAAAGTAAAATGTAACTTGCATGATAAAACAATCTATGGAGGAGCCAATAATGCGCATACTACTTGCTGAAGATGACAAGAAACTAAATGAATCTCTCACAACCCAGCTGCTTTCCAAAGGATTTGATGTGGATTCCTGCTATGACGGCGAGGAAGCTTTATACTACGCCGAGCAGAATATCCATGATGTAATCTTACTTGACAGAATGCTGCCCCACATGGAGGGCTCAATCGTTTTGACAAAGCTCCGCCAGCAAGGCGTCAGTATCCCCATCATTCTCATAACAGCACTTGGTACTTTAAACGACAAGGTAACAGGGCTGAATCTGGGCGCGGACGATTATCTAGTGAAACCTTTTGCTTTTGAGGAACTGCTGGCACGCATCCAGTGTGTCACAAGGCGCTCTATCATCATCAACAAGACAGATTTACCACGCTACTGTGATATTCAGCTCAATGAGACCACCAACACCTTGACTGGTCCAACCGGAAGCTGTTCCTGCTCCAAACGCGAAGGTGCAATGCTCGAGGTACTGATCAAAAACGGCGGCAAGACACTTTCGAGAAATATGCTTCTCCTGAAAATCTGGGGACCTGACAGTAATGTCGAGGAGGGAAACCTTGACAATTATATCTACTTTGTCCGCAGGCGGCTCAAAGCAGTCGGAAGCTGTCTGAAATTACGAACAATCAGAGGAATCGGCTACTGTCTAATGGAGGAATGATCCCTATATGAATACCATCAAAAAAGCACATATCCACCTGACGCTGCTGAACGGCTGCATCACCACACTCATTTTGACCATTATGACACTTGTCTATTTGTTTATATCCGAGAGCAACATGATGCAGAGCAAGATATCCTCCTACCCAAGGGACATCTATCCGATCGCTTCCTACATCGAACAGCAGGATATCATCAGCAACACATGGCTGTCACAGCTTGAATCCAACAACCAATATTATATATCATTGATAGACAACGGCGCTGAATTTCTCTACAACGTGAACAGGGAACTATCGATTGATGACCGGCAGCAGGTAATCAGAGCCGCATGGAATTACTATCATGATGACAGCATTCCCAAGACCACACATAACCTGTCACACGACAGCAGCTATGTTTCCTATATCATGAACCACAAAAATGACACAAGTGCCACTTTATCAAAATACTACTGCTCTGTCATCAGCATCGAAAAGAATCATGCAGCCCTCGAAATCCTGCTGGCGGCACCCCTTGATGACATACAGGAGCAAATCACCCGACAGCGTTTTTTGTTCCTGGGAATCATTATCCTCGCACTCATTGCAATCTGGATTTTCGCATGGCTTTTCACCGGAAAATTACTAAATCCCATAGAGACGAGCAGGCTTCGTCAGAACCAGTTCATAGCCTCCGCCTCACACGAACTGCGCACACCGCTTGCAGTGATTTTATCATGCGCAGAAGCAGGGCTTACTAAAAATGAATCTTCAGAATTATTGACCATAAAAAATGAATCCCTGCGCACTTCAAGGCTTCTCAATGACATGCTCACACTGCTCATCTGCGATACCGGTCATCTTGATATCAATCCTGGGTATACGCAGCTTGACACACTTATCCTCAATGCATGTGAAACTTTTGAAAATATGGCAGCCGCCAAACACATACGTATCACTGCTGCACTTCCTGAGGATATCCTTCCCGACTGCATGTGCGACAGTGAACGCATTACACAAGTGCTCACAATCCTGTTACACAACGCCATCAGCTATACCCCAGAAGGCGGAGCAGTCTGCCTGTCCGTCGCATACTTCCATTCATTTCACAAAGCAAACTGTCATTTCGAAATCAAAATATCAGACACAGGTGTCGGAATCAGCGACGAGGAAAAAAACAAAATATTTGACCGTTTTTACCGCAGTGAAAAAGCCCGAAGCGATAAAAATCACTTCGGGCTGGGGCTGGCAATTGCCTATGATATCATAACTGCACACCGCGGAACAATCTCAGTGACCGATACACCTGGCGGCGGTACAACATTTGTTATCATACTCAACTAATCATATCATTATCCCACGAATTTGAGCCTTTTAATCCTCACCGGACTCTGCAACTTTACTTGCCCTGGCTTTTACCTGCGCCTCCTGAATATCGCTTGGCGCCTGCTCATACCGGGCAATTTCATATTCGAAGCTGCCGCGTCCTCCCGTCATGGAGCGAAGTACTGTGCAGTATCCTGTCAGCTCCATCATCGGAATGTCCGCTTCGATCATCTGCTTGCCGTTTCCAATCGGATTCATGCCAAGCACCCTGCCCCGCCGCTTATTCAGGTCTCCCATGATATCACCTGTATAACGGTCGGGTGCTGTCACCTTGAGCGACGCGATCGGCTCAAGCAGAACTGGTCCTGCCTCCATAAATCCTTTCTTAAACGCCTGGATCGCCGCTGTCTTAAATGCCATTTCAGAGGAGTCTACTGCGTGGTAAGATCCATCATACAAGATACCCTTCACACCCACGACCGGATACGCAGCCAGAGGTCCCTTCACCACAGATTCCTGCATACCTTTCTCAACAGCCGGGAAATAATTCTTCGGAACTGCACCGCCTACGACTACCTGCTCAAACACATACGGTTTCTCCAAGTCACCTGACGGCTCAAAGCGCATCTTGACATGACCATACTGTCCGTGTCCGCCGGATTGCTTCTTATACTTGTACTCCAC
>JAIEEY010000461.1 GCA_029067205.1 Lachnospiraceae bacterium | reverse complement strand
TTTAAATACGACAAAATAGGACGCATCTGTTTCTGTAATTTGTCAACTAATCATTGTGGATTTTGAAACACGCCCAATATTTTAATATGATTCAATAACTTCCTTTTTTCCTCAGCTTTGACGCTTAAATTTTTATACATACTATCACCATTACAATAATTCTGTTTTTATAAAACAATTCAGTCCTTTTGCTTGCCAGTTTACACATCTCTTATGCATTGGATATCCCCTTTATATTTCACTTTTCCTTTTTAAAATTGAATCATAAATTAAAGATGCATTTTCTTTTGCTCTATCAACAATTGCTTGATTATCCCATGTCAGGTTCTCGTCACAAAATATTTTAACTTGCCTATATCTGGATTTTTGGTATATTTTTCTCTTATCTTCAAAAGACCTTGTTTCCGCGGCATCATTAAGCGCTCCTTCGATTAAAATCAAATTGCCTATACTTAATTTATCTGTTGCGTCACTTGATTCAGATAAAATATGTTCAATCGTTCCATCATCTTCTTCTACTTCACGTTCTTCGTAATACTTTTGAAGCAAATTTACTGCATATTTTGCAGTCATATTTGTCCTTGTCCCCTTTTTACTATACTTCAATTCTATAAATTTCTTTTCAAATTCTTCTTTCGTAGGGTACATCTCTTCAAGTCTACGATATAATTCTTCTATGCATCCTTTCGCCTCCGGCTTTGATACAGCCTTTATTAATGCAATTGCAAACTTTGAGTATATACTTTCTAACGCATTTGTACGCTTGGTACATATTGCATTATATGCAAAATGAAAATGCTCAATATATTTAACAACCTCTTTCAGATCACCTCCAGAAATAATCTGTTTGTTAAACTTTGCATCATACAACGCCATCAACGCCACTCTTGTTTGTGTTATTCCGAAATAATCAGATAAATATTTTAAGCTTTCGACCAAATAGAAGTATTGTCTTTTATTTTGGTAATCTATTCTCATTGGATTAATAATTTTAATATATATCGCAGAGAACTTTACCAGATCGTCAAGAAACGCCTTATAATCGGTTAATTCAATTTTATCTTTAAACTCCTCATATAACTTTTCTTCTGACACTTTTTTATACTTCATTAACCAATAATGGCGATAAAATGTCGAAAAATCAGCTATTACTTCTCGGTCACATAAGTTTTCCTTTATTTTTTTCCATTTTATTTTCGCATCATCGGGCGTGTCATCCGGAATATGGCTAAATAGTTCATTTTTTATCAAATCTATTGATGCCAACTTTTTACCTTTTGCATTCAGTATCTCAAAAATTCTCGCTACATAGCTTTTTTCAGTAGTCCAAATGCAAATAACATAACTGTTTAATATCTGATCTCGAATACCTTTCAATACATCAATATAGTTCAGTCCAGTCGTATCCACATCTTTCTGTTGCCCTATAAATTCAAACAATTTCTTTTTTTCCAGATTATTACAAAAATAATCATACGCTTTTTTTATTCTTATTTCTTCTTCCGTGACTGGGTCGACATGTTCTTTATCTTTTCTTTGTATATAGTATTGAAAATATGGATATGGCGTTTCATTTACAAAAATCGGATATTTATCACCATCATCATTTTGGGCAATTATGTAATTCCATACGAAATCACATAGGTCTTCTTTGCCATTATCTTTAAATGCTTTTGATAGAGCTGATAAAAAAATTGTAATTGTCGTAAGTCGTTGCTGACCATCTACAATATCTAATTTCTGGTCTGCTCCATTATAATCTCCGGACAAAAGGATGCTTCCAATAAAATAATCGCTTGGTTTTACAAGATCCCCTTGGATAACGATTTGAGTAATTATATCTTCGAAATATTCTGACACCTCATTTATTTCCCATGAATATTCTCTCTGGAAACGTGGCACATTATAAACTTTCTTGTTGGTAAGCATTGTTTTTATTGATTGTTTTATTCCATTTAATTCCATATCTTCTCCTTATGTAATCCGTTCAGTATTTCGTTGTTCAACATTAAGTTTTCCCTACACTATAGCACGCTCTCATAAAATAACTGCTTTCTTCTCCAATCCAAGGCATTCTAATATAGTTGGCTGCATTACAATCCATTTCATGATATGTATAAGAAGTCTGCACTTTATACTTGATATTTCTGTGGCACTTCCTTTTTTCCTGTAACATATTCGTAGATGAGGGATTTTTTGTAATTCTCTATTTCCATAATATAATTTTCCTTATAAGATATAATAGCATCTATGTCATTGCATTTTTTATCAAGATATTGGGCTATTTCCTTCTGTTCTTGTAAGGAAAATACCAGAAAAGGGACATTCGCAAGCTTATCTTTTGTAAAATGTGGAATGGTTGCTTTATTACAAGATACATCAATATATCCCTGTTTGACCAAACACTCTATCAAGTATTTCAAATATCGCACATCTGCACTCTTTCTGGGTCTGACTATCATTATAGAATTCTGAATATATGTTGGCACCTTTTGCATTGACGCAACAGTGCAACCGCCAGCCCCTGCACCACCCTCTACCACAAGCAAATCATCTTTTCTTACAAGATATTGTTGCTTGTCTAACGGACTAAACCACATTTTTTTTCTTTCACTCTCTGCTATACCTTCAAAATGGACGTCCGCTGCGCAAAAATAAGGCTCATATGTATACGTAGCATCAATTTGATTTGTACATAACATTTTTCCTAGAATAATTTCATAATGTAATCCCACTCGGCTAATCTTAATATCCGATGGTATTTCTCTTACCCATTTATTCTCACTATCCTTCATTTCCCTGTCACCTCTTATTCCTTTGGTGACAGCTTGTGTGATAACAGCTTGCTTTAGCTTTTTGTACTCTTCTATACTTGCACGAGTTTTTGACAATATATTATCAAGCTCTTTATTTTTGTTATCAAGGAATCCAGAAATAAGACTTTGTTCTATTGCTGACGGTATAGGTACATACATATTCTTAATAAAGTCAACATTGGCTCTTGGCATTTTGGTTCCATAAGTCGAACGATTAACTGTATCAACAAAGGTTGACGAAATTAAAAGATACCAAAAAAACCTACTATCGTTTATTTTATCTATACTCATTACACAAAACTCGCTTGAACAACATCCCATCTTGGTACAGTGATATACTTTCGCTAAATATGGTCTCAATTTTCCCCACAAAATATCATTTTCTTGAAAAATAAGAGATTGACTCTTATCATATATTGAATCCGTTTCTATGTAAGTTCCACTCCAACCCTGAACATTTTCTAACCCCACATAAGCTAAATTCCCATAGACTTCATCATATTTTTCTTGCCGGAATAAAGATACATATTTCAATTTTTTTATTTTCCAATTCCTTGGTATCTCCCCAATCCACTCAATCCCACTATCCTTCATCTCTCTAGCCATACCTATTTCTCCTCAGCAAACAACTTCTCTAAAGAAGCAGAAATATCAGCCTCCAACGCATGAATCCGCGCCACAATGTCCTCTACCTTTTCAGGCGCATGATATTCATAGAAATATCTTGTCATAGGTATCTCATACCCCACCTTCGTCTTTTTCTTATCAATCCACGCATCCTCCGCGTAAGGCAGCACTTCTCTCTCAAAATATCTGTCAATATCCTGCGCAAGCGGCACATTCTCCGTATCACGCAGACTTGCATCCGCAACAGGTTTTCCCTTTTTCAGGACGATTTCCCCATTCGCATCCCGCACAGGTCTTTCCACCACAATTTTGTTATATCCAAACTCTACTGTCTCAAATATTTTACTCTCACAATAGATTCCGTCCTTATCCCCATACACGGCACAATTTTCAAAAGAACCATAAGCCTTTACAATCAGTTCCCGACATTTGTCTGTAATATCATTTCGTTTTGTACCAATGCTCTTTCTTCTGGCCTCATAACAATGAGAAGCATTGATAAGTTGTACCTTTCCTTCCCTATATACAGGTTTATTTTTGGAACATATCCAAATATAGGTACTGATACCCGTATTCATAAACATATCCGTAGAAAGCTGCACAATACAGTCCAGCCAGTCATTTTCCAAAATATATCTTCTAATCTCTGACGGACCACTTCCGGCGTCCCCTGAGAATAGTGGTGAGCCATTTTGTATAATCGCCATTTTCCCATTTGGCGCAAGTTTAGAGAGTCCATTTAACACAAATAACTGCTGACCATCACTGATTTTGGGAAGTCCAGGTGCAAATCTGCCCTGCTCTCCTTTTGCTGCTTCCTCTTCCACCCTTTTCTGCTCACGCTTCCAGTCAATGCCAAAAGGCGGATTAGAAATACAATAATCAAAGGTAAATCCTTCAAACTGGTCGTCTGACAAAGTATCTCCGAACCGCATATTATCCGGATCGCCGCCGCGAATCATCATATCCGCTTTTGCAATCGCATAGGTGGATGGGTTAAACTCCTGTCCAAAGCAAGTGACTTCTATATCGCTGTTCAAATCGTGGATTCTCTCTTCCATACAGGAAAGCATCTGAGATGTTCCCATCGTCATATCATAAACGGTCATTCCACCTGTATCTAAATCAGCATCCGTAAGAAGCAAATCTGTCATAAGATAAATAATGTCTCTGCTGGTAAAATGCGCTCCCGCTTCCTCTCCAAAGGACTCTGAAAATCGGCGCACTAAGTCTTCAAAAATATAACCGCAATCCACAGCGCTGATTTTATCTGCTCCTAAATAACCTTTTTCAGAATGAAACTCCTTAATAATCAGATATAATGTATTACTCTCCACCATTCTTTTGATAATATTATCAAAATCAAACTTGGATAATACATCCTGTGCATTTGCGGAAAATCCAGCCAAATAATCTTTAAAGTTCGTTTCTATATTATCCGGATCAGCCAGAAGTGTCTCAAACGTAAATTTGCTTGTGTTGTAAAACTGATAACCGGATGCTCTTGTCAAAAAACCATCAATGACCGCCAAATGCTTCACTTTTTCATACTGTGCAAGCACTTGATCGTGAGTAGGCAGTAAGCAATCATGAAATCTTTTTACCACTGTCATCGGTAAGATAACAAGACCATATTCATGTGGCTTGAATGGTCCGCGAAGTATATCTGCCACATTCCAAATAACAGTCGCTTTTTCCGCTATATTTATTCCAACATCACTGATTTTATTGTTGCTCATCTTTGTCAGCTTCCTCCTGTGTTTTTAATTGCGCCAGCCGCAGCCGCGAAGCGGCATATTTCTTTATACGCTTGCGTATTTGCGTCCATGTGCATAAAGCAAAAAGGAATATCACAATACGGATATTCCTGATACACACAATGGGTGGAGGTGGATTCGAACCACCGAAGCATAAAGCAGCAGATTTACAGTCTGTCCCCTTTGGCCACTCGGGAATCCACCCATATGTCAGGGATTCACCCTGACAAGTACTATTTAACCACAAAGATGTCGAAAAAGCAAGACCATTTTAGGATTCCTTCTTGTCTTCCTCCACAATCCGGATATGCACATCACGCAGCTGTCTCTCGTCCACGGCTGCGGGTGCACCCATCATCACATCCTGCGCTGTCTTGTTCATCGGGAACGGGATAATCTCGCGGATACTCTCCTCGCCTGCGATCAGCATGACCATACGGTCAACGCCAGGTGCGATACCTGCATGTGGCGGCGCACCGTAGCAGAATGCGTTGTACATCGCGGGGAATTTCGCTTTCACATCCTCCTCGCCCAGTCCCACAATCTGAAATGCCTTTACCATGATCTCGGGATCGTGGTTGCGGACTGCTCCTGATGACAGCTCCACACCGTTGCACACAAGGTCATACTGGTATGCGAGAACGTCAAGCGGCTCCTTCGTCTCCAGCGCCTCCACACCTCCCTGCGGCATCGAGAACGGATTATGGCAGAACTCCAGTTCACCTGACTCTTCACCGATCTCGTACATCGGGAAATCAACAATCCAGCAGAATTCATAGCGGTCTTTGTTCATATAGCCGTCAAATGTATTGGCAAGTGTCTTCCTGATCACGCCTGCTGTTTTCTGTGCTGTTCGCAAATCTCCTGCGGAAAGCGCGACAAAACTGCCATTTTTTAATCCAAGCGCCTCGATCACTGCCGCCTTCTTCTCCTGCACAAATTTGGAAATTCCGCCGACGAGTTCCCCATTTTCATCAAGGCGGAACCAGTATGTCTTCTGAGCTGTCACGACCTCGATCTCCGCGCACATCTTGTCAATCTGTTTTCTCGTCCCTGTAAAGTTGTCTGCGACCACCGCTTTCACAGTCTTTCCTGCAAACGGCTCAAAACCGCAGTCTGCAAGCACACTTGTCGCATCCTGCACCAACAGGTCAATGCGAAGATCAGGCTTGTCCGAACCGTATTGTTCCATCGCCTCCAGATAAGGTATTCTCTTAAATGGCGGTTTGGAAGCCTCATGATAAATTCCGTATTTTGCAAAAATCGGCGGAAGCACGTCCTCTAAGATCTCAAACACATCGTCCTGACTGGCAAATGCCATCTCCATATCAAGCTGGTAAAATTCTCCCGGCGAGCGGTCTGCCCTTGCGTCCTCATCGCGGAAACACGGTGCAATCTGGAAATAGCGGTCAAATCCAGAAGCCATCAACAGCTGCTTGAACTGCTGCGGCGCCTGCGGCAGCGCATAGAATTTTCCCGGGTGGTTTCTTGCCGGCACGAGATAATCGCGCGCGCCCTCCGGTGAAGAACACGTCAGGATTGGCGTGGTAATCTCCATAAAGTCATGGCCGATCATCGCCGCGCGCAGATCTGCAACAATCTTGCTCCTGAGCACAATCTTCGACTTTACGTTCGGATTGCGCAGATCGAGATATCTGTACTTCAATCTGGTATTCTCGTCCGCCTCCCTGGAGTGGTCGATCTGGAAAGGCAGCTCATTGTACCGGCACTTTCCTAAGACTGTGACTCTTGACGGCACGACCTCGATATCCCCTGTCTCCATCTTGGGATTTTTGGCACTGCGCTCACGCACGGTTCCGACAATCTCCAGTGTCGACTCATTGTTGATGCCGCCAAGCTGCTCCATGATCTCCTCAGTCTCGACAACGATCTGCGTCTTTCCGTAGAAATCCCTCAGAATCAGGAATCCCAAATTTTTGCTGACCTTGCGCAGATTGTCATACCAACCGACAAGTTTTACTTCCTCTCCGACATTTTCCAGCCGCAGCTGGTTACAATTATGTGTACGTCCCTGCATCATTAACCTCCATACATTGCCCTTATCTCTTTATATTTGCATAGTATCAATATGTTTGTTTGCTGTTTTTAATACTAGCATTATTAAAAAACAGTGTCAAGGAGAATGTATCTCTTTCTTTTTTGTGACTGTTTTTTGATACAGCATCTTTGTCACAATTTAGGAACTCCCATATCATTGTCAACGATTCCGTTCATAATCATAACAAGCGCAATATTATACTGGCGATCAAAAGGACTGACCGCTCTGTATAAATGTAATGCACTGCTGCTTTCCAAAAGAACTTTTAGCACGAAAAGGGAATGAAACTTATATTTAAAATGTGAATAATTAAGTTAATTTTACTTGATTATTCTCTCAAAGAGAAGTATACTGTCTCTGTTAGAGATACAAAGTTATATTTAAACACGAAATGGAGGAATTTCAAATGAAAAAAAAACTATTGTTATCTGTGGCAGCGGCTACTATTTTAAGCAGCAGCATTACTGTCTGCGCTGCCCCACAGTATATGGCTGACGGTGCAGTCTTTGACCCGGAATGGTATTTGGAGCAGTACCCAGATGTGGCAGCATGGGCATATGGCACTTCTGCCGATGCACTCTATATGCATTATACAATGCACGGCGCTGGTGAGGGCAGAGAACCATTTAACAAAAAAACTCTCGACCTAAACAACATACTGCCCTATCAGGGTACTGGTACAACTACACCAGAACAGCCTGCTGACACGACACAGCCCACAGACTCACAGCAGCCGTCTGAGAATGCAAATGTCCTTAAAGCGATTGTCGGCGAAACATACCAATTCCCAAGTGTACACTCAGCAAAATATAACTATGCGCCCTGTACTGTGACAGTTTCCCGCGAACCTTCCTATGATGAATTATATCTCCCCGAAATCCTGGAATCTTATTCCCTGCCTGGATATGAATGGAGAGTAATTGATTTGTCTTTTACAACGGATGGAGTTTCTACTAACGCTGCTACAGGTGCTGACATGGCAGCGATATTAGAGCCTTATCACGATTTTGCCTATAGCCTTTATGTTGATTATTATGATTACTATGCCGACAATTACACATCTGTGCAGCAAGACATTGGTGATTGGATAACCTATTGGAGTAATTTTACAATTACCCAGAACGGCAAAGATTATACAGAATGTAAAATATTTATGCAAAATCATGGCGGCATGAATGAATACTACTATCGCTCATGGTATGCACTTGTTCCAGAAAATTACAACGGAGAACTGACAATTGGTTATACTGGTGTGAAACGGGATGCTGGTGAATATGTTGAGGAGAAGGCTTCACCTATTGTATTGTTTCGCTTTTAAATCATCAATGCAACAACCATCGAACTAAGGATACTATTTTATAATGCGCTGCCGGTCTGTCTCGGGCCGGCAGCGCATTCATTTTTCATCCTTTGAATCATGTAACTGTACGGCTTCTCTCTGTGAACGGTAAAAATTGGTCTCCAGCTACGACGCTCATATTTTTTCACACATCATGCTTTTTTCTGCGGGCCAAAAATGCTATACTATATCTCAGCAATTATACCGTTCTAAAAAAGGAGAGGGACGATGCATTTCATTTCAGCAGGCAGCATAATTGAACACGCCAAGAAAGAGCAGAAAAATCTCACAAGAAAAAAACTATGCCATGGGATCTGCACGGAGCAGGCACTTTATGCAATTGAGGCAGACCGATATGAAACAGATACCCTGATGATCGATATCCTGCTGCAGCGTCTTGGGAAATCGCCTGACAAGCTGGAAATCGTTCTCTCACAGGAGGCATATCGACTCGTGCGATTGCGGGATCTCATTGAGGAAGCAGTCCTGCGCGGCAGGAAAAAACTCGCAGACATGGTGTTGCAATCATATCCGGCACAAAACAGTGTAAACCAAATGTATCAGAAAAGAATGCAGGCATGCCTGTCCTATCGCATGGATCAGGATTATGAGCATGCAGCCTCACTGCTGCAGCAGGCTGTCGCACTGACTCTGCCCTGCTTTTCTTATGAAACGATGGAGGATTACCTGATTTCAACGATCGAAATGGAAAATCTGCTCGCACTGGAACGCATACAATTCGAATATGTGCCCCAGGAGAACAGACAGCATCATATCCGACACTTAGAACAGTGCATGGAATATATCGAAAAACATTTCAAAGACGAAGAAGAAAAAGCAAAAATATGTTCCAAATGCACATGGCTGCTTGCCAGGACTTACTTTGAGCAAGGCGAAACCGTGCGTGCTATGGTTCTGTGCGAAAAGGGCATAGACGGGCTACGAAAACATACGATGATTTACTTTATGCTTCCATTGCTGGAATTGATGGTGCAGATCGGAAACAAGTTAGGAATCGCGCCAGAACAGAATAAATACGTAAAATACCATGAATCGCTGCGGTTTCTCTGGGACTCTTATGCCCAAAAGTGGTATCCGACCGACATGCTGTTTCACAACTGTTGTCAAAAGGAATACCATTTGGACTATGAACTCATTAAATCCGAACGGACTGCGCAGCATATCAATCAGGAATAAAATAATGACGGCATTTATCAACATGCGGCGTCCCTTTCACGCCTTGAGAACGCAAAGGCTTCT
>JAIEEY010000460.1 GCA_029067205.1 Lachnospiraceae bacterium | reverse complement strand
ATAATGGTGAATACAGCACCTGCTATTTGCGCCAGTACCGCGTTGTCGTCAGTCAACAATGCCCCGCACTGCCTTCTTCCTCCGAAAACTATTTATTGCCTGCTTATTCTACCACAGTTTTGAGAACGTGAAAATAGAAAATTTAGAATTTGATGTCATGTACGTTGGTGTCGGTATGACTTCCGATACTGCAGCGGCGTCATACCTGTCTGTTGTTTAAACTGTTCACTCAAATTTCCAGTATGGAGATAACCGGTCTCTAAGGCTATTTCCGTAACGGATTTTTTTGTGTTGAGCAGTAAGTCCTGCGCATGACGGATACGGATTTTTGTCAGGTACTCAGAATAGGATCTTTCGAGCTGTGCGTGGAACAGCCTGGAAAAATGTGAAGCTGAATATCCAGACAGTAGTGCCACTGTCTCAAGAGACGGATTTTCCTGATAGTGCTGCTCTATGTAGTAAATCGCATCAATAATGGGCGGCGTAAGAGGTGTCTTGTGGATAACCTGACTTGTATTCTGGTGCGGATCGTCTGCGGCATCGTTGGGAAGCCGGTCGTTCAGCACGGCGAGCAGAAGGTCGCAGAGCATGCATTGAAGTCGGAAAACCCTATAAGGGGAGTCCGACTCAAAAATTTCATGCATTTCTTGAAAATATAACAAAATCCGGCTGTCCATTGACTGTGGAAAGCGGTTGAACAGCTGGGAATAGATTTCTTCCAAAACATTTTGCCCTAAGCTATCTGTGAGTGGTTTGACAAACTCTGGTCTGAATTTGATAAGATAGGTGTTGTAGGGCGCATTGGAGAGCGGGATCGTTCTGTGATAGATAAAGGGTGGCATTGTTCCAACCATGTCGGCGTGCATGGCATAAGAACAGTCCGGCGTGATTGTCAGCCTGTCGCCGGACAGCAGATATCCGATTTCGTAGTAATCGCTTGCCGCCTCCAATGTTGGCATCTCATAGCCGGAGTCCATTGATCGTTTTGCTATAAAGAAACTGGTATCAGCAGGCATGGGAAATGACATGACAAATTCTCCTTCACAAAGTCCAAACATATTTTAGCTCAGTATAGCATGAAATCGTAAAAATGAAAAGTATTTACACAATTATCTGAAAGAAAATTATGGTTTTTTGATATATAATAGGAATCGGGAGGTGTTTGATTTTGAGGAGAAATGTTTTTGTGAAAAATATGTTTCATTACTGGTACATGCCGTTTGGCGGGATATTGCTCACCAGCCTGCTGAATCTGGCAGTGGTAAGGGGCAATGAAGTAATCAGTGCGGTGATTGATCAGATGCTTGCAGGAGAACAGGTGGTCTTTGGCAGTTTTCTTGCGGAGTTTGCAGTGCTGACGATTCTGGGCTTTGCAGCGGCGTTTGCGGCTGCGGCTGTCAGTGGGAAGTATGGCGTACTGGTATCCGCGCACTATCGCCAGCAGGTGGCGGAGAAACTATATCGGATGGAATACCAGTACTTCGACGAGCACAATTCCGCGTCGGTCATCAACAAGGTCAATGCAGACTTAAATGAGGCAGAGCGCTTTCTGAATGAGACGTTTGTGATGCTTGCGGCGGATGCGGTCGCTGTTGTCATTTATGCTGATTATGTGAGAAGGCTTAATGTGAGGCTTTTCGTGTTGGTGCTGGTCTGCTATCCGCTTGTCCTCTGGATCGCCAATAAGCTGGTAAAGAAGATCCACAGCCTGACAATGACATACCGTGAGAAGTCCGATACGATTACTGGAATCGCACAGGATGCGCTAAACGGCATACTGATCGTGCGCAGTTTTGGGCTGGAACATTACTTTCAGGATAAGATGCACACTGCGACATTGGATTTGGTGGACAATGAGGAAAAGCGCGCCAAAGTTTCAAATACAGCGCTGTTAATCAGAAAGTTAATACAGTGGATACCAAATATTTTATGTGCGGTGTACTCCGTGGTGCTTGTCATGCGGGGAAACCTGAGTATCGGTGAGCTTCTGGCATTTATCCTTGTGCTGGGCAAACTGGTAGAAGCTTTTATGGGGCTTCCGTTTAACATGGTGGATGCCGCTGGAAGTATCGTGAGCATACAGCGTATAGAGGAAATTTTTCGAACCCGTGAGGAACCTTCTGGGAATGGCAGTACACCCTTGGACGAGGAGGTTGTGCTTGCCTTTAACAATCTGACCTTTGGCTATAGCAATACACAGACCGTTTTGGAGAATGTGGCGTTTGAGGTAAGAAAAGGGGAAAATGTGGCGTTTGTGGGGGAGTCAGGCGGTGGGAAAAGCACGATTTTCCATTTGCTGTGTGGGTTTTACAAGGCACAGGAGGGGGAGTACCGACTGTATGGTAGAAGCTTTGCAGACTGGGATAGGGAGAA
Source organism: Lachnospiraceae bacterium (assembly GCA_029067205.1). Taxonomy (GTDB): domain Bacteria; phylum Bacillota; class Clostridia; order Lachnospirales; family Lachnospiraceae; genus COE1. The sequence goes on along the minus strand of JAIEEY010000460.1, from coordinate 3,455 downwards.
AGCAAGGGAACAGTTTGCGCTGGTGTCACAGAATGTATTCCTGTTTCCGGTATCGATCGAGGAGAATGTCCGGTACGGACGCTGGGATGCATCGGAGGCTGAGATTGTGGAGGCATGCAAGGAAGCAGAAATCCATGATTTTATTGAAAGTCTTCCGATGAAATACCGGACCGTAGTGAGAGAGCGGGGGGCGATGCTCTCTGGGGGACAGCGGCAGCGCATTGCTATCGCGAGGGCAATTTTGAAAGATGCGCCGATTCTGCTTCTGGATGAACCGACCTCTGCCATTGATGAGGGGACGGAGAAGGAGATTCAACGGGCGATTGCCAGGGTGAGGGAAGGCAGAACCTGCCTCACGATTGCCCATCGTCTGTCGACGATACAGGATGCGGACTGGATTTTTGAGGTAAAGAATAAGCGTATTGAGGAGGTGGGAACGTATGATCAGTACATGGAAACTTTTCTGTAGGACGATGCGCGTGATGGGTAAACGACGTTTTTTATACTATGGTGCCATTCTTTGTATGAGTGTCGGCATGGCAATGTTTTCAGTGCTCAGCTCCCTGCTGATGAAGGGCGTAGTGGACATTTCCCAGTCAGGGGATTACCAAAGTCTTGGCATTACGATTGTGGGGATTGTGGCAGCAGGAATCGTATCGCTGCTTGTATACCGCAAGGGTGCAGTAGTCTATAATGTGGAGGCGAAGCGCGTAGATGGTGTCCTATATGAAAGGATACTGAATCTGGAGATGGATTTGCCTTATGAATACTATGAGAAACACCATAGTGGGGAAATCATGTCAAAGGTGTCCTATGATCTGGGAAGAATGGGGGATATCTATGGTTCCCGATTCCGTCGGATGATCATGCCGTTTTTGGAGGTCGTTGTATATTTGATTCCCATGCTGATACTCAGCCCGCAGCTTACACTGTGTTTGGTGGGAGTCAATGTGACGATGATGCTCTTCAATATGATTTTGGCAGAGCCGCTTCGAAAGGTCAGCCAGGAATTGGCAGGGATTAACAGTAGTATGACGCGCAAACTTTCCGACCTTCTGCAGGGAATGGAACAGGTGCGGATGTTTGCGCATGGAAGAGAGACCGTTCAGGAATACATACAGCTAAGTCTGCGTTATGCCAGAAGATCAGACAGGCGGATACTGATATCGTCGGGGCTGGAAAGTGCAAACAGAGGATTTGACCTGCTTTGTTCCCTGGTATTTTTGGCACTAGGTGTATTCTTTGTGCAGCGTGGATATACCACACTCGGCGCATTGGCGGCAATTTATACCTTATATGGAAGTTTTTCTGCCCAGTTTCTGCAGATGAACCGATATATGCCGGAACTGGTGGCGTATCTGACATATGCACAGAATATATTTGATCTGCTGGAAGAAAAGCGTGAGGCAGAGAACTGGTATACGACAGAGGAGGTTTGTAGAGGGAAACAGAGCGCTGATGATACACAGTTGATTTCGATGAACAAAGTTGGATTTTCTTACGAGGAGAAGCAGGTACTGGAAGGCTATTCTCTTATAGTACAGCGTGGTGAGTGTGTGGCGCTCACAGGGGCATCTGGCTGTGGGAAATCCACAGTGTCAAAACTTTTGTTGGGACTGTATCCAATTGAAAAAGGCGCAGTCAGCGTTATGGGAAATTCTGTGAAGAATATGACAAACAGGGAGTTGAGGGATTTTTTTGCCTATGTGCCACAGGAGCCGTATTTGTTTGAAGGAACAGTTTTGGAAAATATACGTATGGGAAATCTGGACGCATCGGAAAAGGATATTATAGAAGCAGCCAAAGTGGCAAATGCCCACACGTTTATATTGAAACTGGAGAATGGGTACGATACACAGGTAGGAGAGCGTGGGAACCGGCTTTCTGGCGGGCAGCGTCAGCGTATTGCGATCGCGCGCGCGATTATCAAAGGAGCGCCGATCCTGCTGCTGGATGAGGCGACTTCGGCGTTGGACAATGAGTCAGAACGGCTTGTCAACGAGGCGATACGCAGACTGCACGGACATAAGACAATTCTGATGATTGCCCACAGAACCTCCACGATTCAGATGGCAGACAGAGTCTGCAATATGGATTCGTCATTACATGGCACAGCGGCAGCACACGAGTAGGGAAAAGGCATTCCCTACTCGGTTGAAAATTCATGATATGGTTCCTAAACTGTTGCCAACTCAATAATTTTCTTCATATCAGCGATGAGTTCTTTAGAATAGTTTGCGGCTTCATTATAAATCTGCCTTGCCCTTCCGTATTCCTGGTTGTTGATTGCATCGATGACAAATTGGCCATATGTATGGAACTTCTGATGCTTGTTTCCCAGTTCTTCCCAGATGGGAAGGACACCAGGGATATCAGGTGTGACAGCATAGTAGAAATGTCCGAATCCACATTTGGATGAATCCAGCTGCAGTGGTATGACATTCTGACTGTCTACAATTTTTCTGAGATTTCCCAGCCATGTCTGGTGAGAGGAAATCGCTGTGTTCATATACTGGACAAATTCCTGATTTTGAATGTGGTAAAAAGCGTCCTTTGACATGCGTCCCATTTTTTTAATCGAGTCGTCAAGTGTTCTTTCGATGTTGACAACAGGCTCTGTCGCCTGTCTGAGGTCGCGGCCGACCATGTGCATAAATTCCGTGCTGTCATTGAGCTGGTGTTCCATCTCGGCCATAGAGCTGCTGATTTCTTCGCTTACAGATGCCATGGAGCTGATGGAATCATTGATTTGCGAGATGTCATTTTTGCTTCTGTCATTCAATTCCCACACATTCGTAATTTTGCCGGCCATAGAATTCAGGGATTGAATCGTGCTGTCAGAGCTGCGCATACTCTTTTTGGAGGCGTGTTTCATGTTTTCTACAAATGTGCCCATATCCTTTGTTAGTTTCTGGGTTTCCTCTGCAAGCTCTCTGATCTCTCCAGCGACGACAGCAAATCCCTTTCCGGCTTCACCAGCTCTTGCCGCTTCCACAGAGGCGTTTAGAGCCAACAGGTTTGTCTGGAGGGATATCGTGTCAATTCCTGACAGGATGGAACTGATATGATTGATGATATCCATCAGTTCGTTCATATCGGACTGCATTTCACCTGCGGCAGTGATCGTCTGAGTTGAGAGATCTTTGATGGATGTCAGCTCATCCTGACCTTCCTCAATCTTCTTATAGACCTCATCTGTCTTCGCAGAAATCTGGATGATCGTGTTGGTCAGTTCTTCCTGTGGATTGTTTTTGCTCCCGGAAGTTGTTCCAAAAATTGTTTCAGTAGCTTTGGCTATTTTATTGGATATATCAACAATTTTTTGCGTCTGATGATGCAGTGTCAAGTCAAGGGAACTGATTTGCATAACTGCGTTGATGTTTTTGTCAAACACTTCTGCAAACTGAGTTCTTCCGTTGGATAATCTGTTATACATATTACTTAATTCTGGTTAG
>JAIEEY010000046.1 GCA_029067205.1 Lachnospiraceae bacterium | reverse complement strand
AAATAATATTATACAACAATGAATTAAAATCAAAAGTTTTTCGCCTTCTGAGGTCTTTTCCAAACTTTTATAAAATAACCTGATAATATCTTATTATTCTTTATCTAATTGAGCAAGGGGCAGAATTGCCCAATTGAGCTTGATTAATTCTGTTTAGGATCTGCAGAAAAATAAACGCTCAAATTTTGAATCCTTTTATGATATATGACCATCCATGGTGTGAACCTATGTAATCAATGTCAATTGCATCAAAGTTTTCATCGGTCACTTTAATACCAGTTTCATAAACATTTTTATCAAGCATACATACAACAGACAGTCCATTCTCCATAGTCGTAGATTGAATGATATTCACTACAGTCTGTACATCAACCAACATTTTTAAAGCTGCTGAAAGTTGCAGCAAAAGTAGTGAGTTCAGCACGGTACAAATATTTCAAGCTGTGCAGCAGCTGTTTATACAAAAAAGAGTTTTATAAAACACTCGCGAATATTCAGAGGCTACAGCCGCAGCAGGGGATGAAGTGGGTTTCCCAGTGCTTTTTCCGAAAGGAATGTTCCCTGAACTTTTAGCGCTTCCCGAAGGAAAAGGCGGAAGTTATGTGATAAAAAACATCCCGAACAAGTAGGGAAAGTACTTGCCCGGGATAAATATGAACTGATGGACATTGACAGTCCAAAAGACCTGGAATTATTGTTGAGAGATATTCTTTGACTATTTTGCAGTTTCCTTTGGCAGCAGGATGTTCAGCAGAATCGCCACCATAGCGGCGGGAACAATGCCAGAACCGCCAGTTTAGGACACAGACCACAGGATCAGAAAAATAGCGCCTGTAGCCAGGGCAAATCGGTTTACAATTTTTGTCATGGCCACCAGCCCCACATTCTGACTAAAAGAAGTTTTGGGCAGTACACCGAACAGAGCAGCAAAGCTGGAACCCAATCCGTCACAGCTTACGCCGCCGGATAATTCTTTGTCGGTTGCCTCACGGCCAAGACCACCCTCCATGACGCCGGAAATATCTCCAACTGTTTCTACAGCAGTAACAATAAACATGATCATTACTGGAAGGATGGCGTGCAGATCAAAAACAGGGGTGAAAGGCATTATCCTGGGAATTTCAAACCATGCGGCATCGGCAACCTTCTGCCAGTTCAAGATCTATGCCTTGGTGTATTCCACTCCATCGGCCATGATGCCAGTGTGGGGAAGTATAAAGCCCATGATAACTGCTGCAACGTAGCCGCAAATAATGCCCAGCAGAATTGAAGAAGAACTTAGTAATCCCTTTGTGCCATGCTTGAAAATCAAAATCATCACCAACACGAAGAGCGCCGGAAGCAGATTTTCCATGGAACCATAATCAACAGCACTGTTTCCGCCCCAAAGGAATTAATGCCAACGGAAATCAGGCTTAAACCGATAGACAAAACCACAGTGCCGGTAACAACAGCATGGAAAAATTTGCGCAGAGGTTTTAAAAAGAAACCCAGAACCGTTTCAAGCAGACCGCCGATTATAGATGCACCCATAATCGCGCCATAAGCAAAGACGCCGCCGCCCATAGTGGAAGCTACACTGTTGAATACACCGATGAAGCCGGAAGAAGTACCCATGATGATAGGAACCTTGCCGCCTATAGGTCCTATGGAGAAAAGCTGCACCAGAGTGACAATTCCCGCTACCAGCATGACATTCTGTAACAGGCTCAGCTGCAAGCTGGCAAATTCACCGCCGGCAATGCCGCAGGCGCCGGTGATAATCAGAAGCGGAGTCAGGTTGCCAACGAACATGGCGAGTACATGCTGCAGGCCTAAAGGAATTGCCTGGCGCATCGGCATTTTTCCATCTAATTGGAAAGCACTTTCTGAAAGTTCAAAACTGTTTTTCATGGTTGTGTTATCCTCTCTTTTGTTTGTGTGATTTGTTTACTGCTCGCGGAAATGAATGGTACCTGTTGCTGCGTCCATAGATTCCACGATAGCTAGGGATTCCAGCTGGTACCCCAGGTTGCGGATGACACGTCCGCCGATCTGAAATCCTTTTTCCACGGCGATTCCAAGCCCTTCTACAGTGGCTCCTGCGGATTCGGCAATGGAGATCAAGCCCTGCAATGCACAGCCATTTGCTAAAAAGTCATCGATGATCAGAACATGATCATCAGCGTCCAGAAATTTTTTAGATACAATAACCTTATTCTTGTTCTTGTGGGTAAAGGATTCCACCTCAGCCACATACACATCGCCTTCGATATTGATGGACTTGGATTTTTTTGCAAAAACCATGGGCACACCGAATTCATTTGCCACTGGATATGCGATAGCGATGCCAGATGCCTCGATGGTCAGTACTTTGGTCACATGCTTGTGGACAAAGCGGCGGTGAAACTCTCTGCCAATTTCATTCAAAAGAGAAATGTCCATCTGATGGTTCAGAAAACTATCCACTTTTAAGACATTGCCGGGTTTGACAATACCATCTTTCGTGATTCTTTCTTCCAGAAAATTCATCTTATGTACCTCCTTGACTATTATAATTTCACAGTATAGTATATCCTTGCCTGGTTGTCACTTATTTCTTGAGGAGAGTGATCAAATTTCCATTGTACTTATTTGAGCGATTGCAGTAAAATGAAACAAAACTCAGAATTTATAAATGAGGAAGCATATATGAAAGAGATAGATTTTTGCAAGAATGTCTATTACGGATAGTACCACCTTTTGCTTTTATCATCTATCATTATACTGTATGAAACACTTTATGCAAGTACAATATTTTATGATACCACTGTCATGGAGGATACTATGCTATCTCCCGATCCTGTTTCCGATTCAGGACTGTATGTGTATAATGGTGGTACACATAGAATGACAGCGTAACTGTCAGGATATCCGCACATACCTGTGACCAGACAATCCCATACATTCCTATCATACGGTTTAATAGAAACAGCATCGGAATATTGAATACTGCCCAGCGCATAACACCAAGAAACAATGATTTATTTACCGCACCAAACCCCTGAAATACATAGACCGTAAAAAAGCTCATGAACATCAGCGGTGTCGCAAGGCATCTGATCCGCAAAAATCCAGTCACCAGCAGCACTGTCTGCTGTTCTGGTATAAAAATCCGCATAATGGAAGACGTGAGATCAGTGATCCCCCGCCTATTCCTGTCAGTCCGGCAAGTGACAGGCAGATATTAAACACAGGCAGGATCAGCGAAGCACCCGCCACCATATAAGGATTGTTTGTTCTTCCAAGATAAAACGTATCAGCCATACTGTAAATCAGGATAATGATCTGACTGAATATGGTTGGCAAAGCCATCTCCCTCAGCGCCTTCTACACTGGCAATGTCTCAAATATCTCCTTACTCTCTGCTTTCGCCATCACTTTTACTTTCCTCAATCTTTTTCTCTGTATATGCCCTTACAGAGTGCCTTTCCTGCATAGCCTGTAATATATTCATTTCTTTTTTCTCATTTCTATGTTTAATATTTTAACAAAACAGTTCATTCTCTTTTCTTTCACTGCAGGCTTTTTTCATTGCCAGTGCTGCGACAGATACCATTGCGCTGTTTACTTTTCGAGCAGATTTGGGGCATCTGACGACACACCTCATACAGGAAATACATTTTGTGAGATCCGCAGTTTTCATGTTCTCTCGGCTGATTGCCTGTGCTGGACAATTTTTTGCACACAGACCGCAATTGACACATTCCTTTGCAGCTTTTGGAACCATGCCCGCTCCCCCCGCCTTTTTGTAAGGCCGGTTACCTGGTATTTTGAGCACAGCTTCCGACATCTTTGTATCCATCAGTCTCCCATAAATCATTTTTGCAAATTCACGCAGTTCTTCTGCATCCTTTTTGTCTGGTCTGCCTGCCGCATACTGATGCATAATAGAGTGTTCTGCTACTGCGGAAATTCCGGCAACAGTACGGAACCCACAGTTTTCCACAATATCCTGTAGCTCAACAAGGGTATCCTCATATGCACGGTTGCCATATACACAGACAATGATGCATCGTGCCTGTTTTCCATGTACCATCGCAAGCCGTTTCGCAGCAAGCTCAGGAACACGGCCGCCATAAGACGGCACTGCGACCAGTGCTATATCTTCTGGTTCTATTGTAATTTTTGAATAATCTGCCTCTGCATCGGACAAATCAATGCAGGTTATGGTTTCTTTCCACTCATCTGTTATAATATCAGCAACTTTCTGGGTTCCTCCTGTCGGGCTAAAAGCAATCTGTACCAGTTTCATGATATTCCTCCTGTAGTTTTTAATCTTACACCATATCCAGTATATCAACAGAAAGGTGTAGTGTCAAGATTTACAGGCACCCCTATTTATGATAAGATATACATATCTAAATGAGGAGAATGAATATTATGCATATCAGCACAAAATGTTCCATCGCCATCCATTGTCTTATTTTTATCAGTGAATATGGAGAAACGCAAAAAGTCACCAGTGAACTGCTGTCACTTTCTACTGGAAGCAACCCTGTTACTATCCGGAATATCGTCAGTGCATTAAAAAAAGAGGGAATACTCTCTGTCAGATTCGGCACCGGCGGTACAACACTCAGCTGTCCTCTGGAGGAAATTACGTTGTACCGTATCTGCAGTGCGATCGAACCTGACTTTCTTGGCAAACTGATCGGGATCCACACCATGCCCTCTCCCCTGTGTCCGGTAGGAAAAAACATACACAGCATTTTAGATGTCTCTTACGAAAAAATCCGAAAAGATTTACAAGGCAGTCTGCAGAATATTTCTATGAAAGACATTGTGGATAAATACCATGATCTGTAGAGTGGCAAAGCTGCCTTCAGAAAAAGCAGCAAACCAATTTCCTGACAGGCATATTCTAAATACTAAATATTGTTACTAAGGAACTGTATGTAACTCAACCACTACCGGCTAAAGCCGGTAGGTTCAATGTGCTGCTAAAGCAGCCTAAAGTGTGCTCCCTAAAGGTT
>JAIEEY010000459.1 GCA_029067205.1 Lachnospiraceae bacterium | reverse complement strand
GGATGAAGCAGCTGTGAGACTCACAGAGGAGGCAGGATCCGACTGTGAGATGGATGAAGCTGTCAGAAGCCAGATCAAGCTTTTGGATATTGGTGCAGGAACTGGACGTTATAGTGTGGCGCTGGCAGAAGAAGGGTATGATGTCACGGCGGTGGAGCTTGTCAGGTACAATCTGGGTATCCTGAAAAAGAAGGCAAGCAGTGTCAAGGCGATGCAGGGAAATGCCCTTAATCTGAAAAAGCTTGCAAATAACAGCTTTGATGTGACGCTTTTGTTTGGTCCGATGTATCATTTATTTGGGTTTGAGGACAAGAGACAGGCGCTCCGCGAGGCAAAGCGCGTCACGAAGCCGGGTGGTGTAATCCTGGTGGCGTACTGTATGAATGAGTATAGTGTCATCACATATGGTTTTAAGGAGCGACATGTGCTTGAATGTATGGAGCAGAAGCGCTTTACGGATGATTTTCAGACGATATCGACACCGAGTAAGCTCTATGATTATATGCGCATGGAAGAGATCAATGCCCTGAATGAGGCGGAAGGACTGGAACGGATTCAGATTATATCGCCTGACGGACCGGCAAATTACATCAGGCCTTTTTTGAACCAGCTCAGTGAAGAAGAATTTGAGGCGTTTGTCCGTTATCAGATGGCAGTCTGTGAGCGGGCTGACCTGATTGGGGCGGGGGCGCATACAACAGATATATTGAGAAAAATAAAGTGAGGAGGACAATATGGACATAATTCAGGTAACAGAGGAGCTTGACGCGCTCTTTGCACGGGAGAAAATAGACGAGATACCACAGTTTTTGGAGTCACATATTGTGCAGGCCATCGAGGAAGGGGCGGAGGATGTACTGCTGACTCTTTACAACGAGATTATTGGATTTTACAGGGAGACAGGTCAGTATGACCTTTCGATTGATAACTGTCATAAGGCGATCGCGCTCATGGATGATATGGGGATACAGGATACAATTCCCTATGCGACTACACTGTTAAACGCTGCAAATGCCCACCGTGCAGCGGGTTTGCTGCAGGAGTCATTGGAGCTGTACAATCAGGTGAAACCAATCTATGTGGCACAGCTTGACGAGGATGACATGTATTTTGCAAATTTTTATAACAATCTGAGTCTGCTGTATCAGGAAATGAATGATTTTGCGTCTGCGAAAGATCAGCTCGTGAATGCGCTGTATATTGTGACGCATAAACCAGATAAGCAATTTGAGGTGGCGGTTACACAGGCAAATCTTGCAAATACTTGCATCGAGCTTGGACAGGACGAAGAGGCGAAGGCAAGGGCGGAGGAGGCAATCCGCATCTTTGAGAAGCTCGGTGTGGACGATGCCCATTACAGTGCAGCTTTATCAGCTTTGGGCAGTCTGTATTATATGGATAAGGACTATGCCAATGCCTTGCAGGTTATGGAAAAGAGCAGGGATTGCGTGGCAAAATACCTTGGTACAGACAATATACAGTATCAAAGGCTGAGCGATAATATCGGAATTATAAGAAATAAAATAGAGGAGGTCGCCTCGGCACCAGAAGAACCTACATCGGCAGAGAATGCAGTAAAAGAGACTGGAGAAGAGCTTGGAATAGAGGAGACTGTGCCAGAAGAGCCTACAAGCACAGAAGTGCCGGAAATGAGTGTGGGAGAAGCAGAAGCGTCAGAGGCAGGCGAGGAAAGTGTGTCAGAGGAAGCAGTAACAGAAGAACCCCAGATAGAGAACACGATAATCGAAGAACCTGTGATTGAGGAAATGGTAAACGAGGAAGCTATAGTGGCGGAAAGTGCACAGATTCATGAGGAAAACGCGCCAGAAAAATCAGAGGAAGTCACGGAGCATTTCGTAGAAGATCTCAAGCCCGAAATCACAGGGCTGGAATTATGCCGTCTTTTCTATGAAGAGTATGGCAGACCAATGATCGCAGAGAAATTTCGCGCCTATGAATCTGTCATTGCGGTGGGACTTGTGGGAAAGGGGTCTGACTGTTTTGGATATGATGATATTTTATCACAGGATCACGACTATGGTCCGCGTTTTGTGATGTGGGTTACGAAGAAGATATATGAACAGATCGGTGAGGAGCTTCAGGAGGCTTATGAACAGCTGCCCAGAAGCTTTATGGGGATTGACAGAATCGAGACATTTCATGGCAGGGATCGTTGTGGTGTCATGATCATCGAGGATTTTTATAAAAATATACTTGGCTATAATCTCGTGGGAATGCTCGCACGCAATCAGGAAGCTACAGTGTCTGGCAAGGAGACCATGGATACCATTAAGAGCTGGCTTGCGGTGCACGATTATGCACTTGCGGCGGCAGTGAATGGCGAAGTATTCCGCGATGATGAGGGAATCTTTACAATGTATCGGGATATGCTGATGGATTATTATCCCAAGGCTGTCTGGTATCGGAAGATTGCGCAGACCTGTGCACTTTTTTCACAGAGCGGACAGTATAATCTGCCCCGCATGCGCATGCGGGGACAGTTTGTGGCGGCAGAGCTGGCAAAGGCGGAGTGCGCAAAACAGGCAATGAAATTGTATTACCTGTTAAATAGAACATATGCACCACATGATAAGTGGCTGTTTAAGGGGATGCCAAATAATCCGCAGATGGTCATCAGTGGAGAAAACATGGGGCAGCTGTGCGTGGCAGAGCTGGTGGAGAGAGTCAGTCTGCTTCCAGTAGACCAGGCACATGAGACAGAGCTTACAACTGCGATTGAATCCCTTGCCGTAATCTTTGCAAATGAACTTGAGAAAAAAGATATGGTCGGAAAATGTGATCTGTATCTGGATGCCTGCACAAAGGAACTCACGGCGAAAAGTGATGCGCTGCTGACCGCAATTGTCGCGAACACGCCAGTGATCACAGCACTCTCACTGTCCATAGCAAAGGCTGAGTTCGAGGCATTTGACAAGGTGCAGAATGAGGGCGGCAGGGCAAGCTGTCAGAACAATTGGCCCACCTTCAAGGTCATGCGCATGAGCCAGTATATGACATGGACGGAGGATATGCTGCTGCAGTATTTGTATGAATTTAAGACAAATTATGCGAAAGGCAGGAATATGATAGAAGAGAAATATGCCCGCATGATGGAGTCAACGGCACCATTCGAGTATGCCGTATTTGCAGACCAGCTGCCGCCTGTCTCAGAGGAGAAGAAGGCAGTCATGGAGCAGGTGATTGGGCTGCAAGTCAAGTGGATGGAGGAGTTTGCAGCAGAGTACCCCAATTTAGCGGATGATGCCCGCAGGATACACACGTCAGAGGATCTTGCGTATGACACGTCCTATGAGACGTATCTGAGGGGGGAACTCGGTACCTATTCGGACAGAATGCTGGAGATGTATGGGCGGTATATCGTGGCACATGCACAGGAAGGCAGAAATGTGGCGCGCGAGATCATGGAAAATACAGTCCGTTTTTATGGATATCAGGATTTGGAAGCGGCAAGCATTGCGAAAACAAAATGATACTTGCAGGGTATGATAAAATGGAGGTTATGAAAAGATGAGCAATATAATTTTAACAGGTGACAGACCTACAGGGAGACTTCACATTGGACATTATGTGGGCTCCCTTAGGCGAAGAGTGGAACTGCAGAATTCTGGGGAATACGACAAGATTTACATTATGATTGCAGATGCGCAGGCACTTACTGACAATATTGACAATCCAGAAAAGGTCAGACAGAATATCATTGAAGTAGCACTGGATTACCTGTCAGCAGGACTGGATCCGGCAAAATCTACGCTCTTTATACAATCACAGATATCAGAGCTCACAGAGCTTACATTTTACTATATGAACCTTGTAACAGTTTCCCGGCTTCAGAGGAATCCAACGGTAAAGAGCGAGATACAGCTTAGAAATTTCGAGGCAAGTATTCCGGTTGGTTTTTTTACATATCCGATCAGTCAGGCAGCGGATATTACGTTCTGTAAGGCAAATGTGGTTCCTGTTGGGGAGGACCAGCTTCCAATGATAGAGCAGACGAAGGAGATTGTGCATAAGTTTAATTCTGTGTATGCGCCAGAGAATCCAGTACTTGTGGATCCCAAGGCACTGATACCGGAGGCGGAGGCGTGCAAGCGGCTGCCCGGAACAGACGGAAAGGCAAAGATGAGCAAATCGCTTGGAAACTGCATCTACCTCGCGGACAGCGCAGATGAGGTGCGGACTAAGATTATGAGTATGTACACAGATCCCCTGCATCTGCAGGTCAGCGATCCCGGACATCTTGAGGGAAACACCGTGTTTACCTATCTTGATGCATTTGCTCGCGATGAACATTTTGAGCGGTATTGCCCTGATTATGCAAATCTCGATGAGATGAAAGGACATTACACAAAAGGCGGTCTCGGCGATGTGAAGGTCAAGAAATTTTTGAACAATATCATACAGGAGGAACTCGAGCCAATCAGGAAAAGACGCGACGAGTATGAGAAGGACATTCCTGAGATATATAATATCCTCAAGAAGGGTTCTGATGCAGCACGGGAAGTGGCAGCGCGGACACTCTCGGAAGTAAAGCATGCTATGAAAATTGACTATTTTGAAGATATGGAGCTGATCAAGGCGCAGTGTGAGAAGTATAAGAGATAGTGTTATTTTAACTTTTATAGAGGGGATGTAATTGTATGGGACTTGCAGTAAGGGACCGTGTCAGAGAGGAAAAAATAAATGGCGTTATTTATGATATGTCGCCATCGCCGCATTTTCGGCATGGTATGATCAATGGCAATATCTTTGCAATAATTAAACATGGATTAAAAGATAGCATGTGTATTGTTTCAATGGAGAATCTTGATTTCAAATATCATCCAGATGTGAATGATGATTACCTGTGCCCTGATCTTATGATTATCTGTGATCGCAAGTATTTGAAAGGGGGAGTGTACAGCGGTATTCCCAAATTTGTTGTGGAGACGTTGAGTCCTTCCTCGACAAAGAGAGACCGAGTGGAAAAAAAAGGTATCTATGAAAGCTCTGGTGTGGAGGAGTTATGGATTATATCTCCCAAAGAGCGGGCTGTTGAGATTTACTATCTTGAAGATGGAGAATATAGTCTAAATCAGAACTATATATTACAAGATGATATCGAGGAAGAATATTACAATGCAGAAACGGAAATAACATTAAGGGTTTTTCCGCATATCAAAATGACATTGGCGGAAATATTTGAAGGAGTTGAATAAAGTTTCGAAAGACATCTCATAAGAGGTGTCTTTTTTTGTAATACATAATTTTACGCTTTCCAAGAAAAACTACGTAATAGGAAAATGAGATAAAAACAGGAGGCGATCAAGTGGAAAATAATACATCAAAAAACAAGGCACTTGGAACATCAAGCGTTGCATATGGCAGTCCGGTATTGATCATGGGAAGTGGTTCGATCGTAGGACAGATGGAGGACGAGGGACCGCTTGCGGGAAGCTTTGACAAGGTGAGCGATGACAAGAATGATATGTTTGGCGAAGACTCGTGGGAAAAGGCGGAAAGTGCGCTTCAGAAGGAGGCAGTGGCACTTACACTGTCCAAAACATGTGCCGAGACAGGTGATATTCGGTTTTTGTACGCTGGGGATCTTCTGGGACAGAATATAGCGAGCTCGTTTGGTCTGGTGGACTACAATATTCCATTGTTTGGGCTTTACGGCGCGTGTTCCACTTGCGGGGAATCGCTGTGTCTGGGAAGCATGAGTGTGGCAGCAGGTTATGCAGACCGTGTTATAAGTCTGACATCAAGTCATTTTGCAAGTGCGCAGAAAGAATTTCGCTATCCACTCGAATACGGTGGGCAGAGACCGCTGTACGCATCATGGACGGTGACAGGCAGTGCTGCATTTCTGCTGCAGAATGTAAACGCATCAAGCAAATCGATATCCGGGAAAACCATCAAAAATGAATATGAGGGAAAATACCAGAAAAGAATAGGCATAACGGGCGTTACGGTAGGGCGGATAGAGGACTTTGGCATCAAGGATTCTTTTAATATGGGGTGTGCAATGGCGCCGGCCGCGGCGTGGACAATTGCGACAAATCTGAAAGATTTTGGCAGAAAACCGCAGGACTATGATGCAATCTTTACCGGAGATCTCGGCAGTGTCGGACAACAGGCGCTATTTAGTCTGTTGTCACAGGAGAAAATCGATATCAGTGACAGGCATTATGATTGCGGATTGTTGATCTATGATACAGAGAAACAGGATGTGCATGCAGGAGGGAGTGGCTGTGGTTGTTCTGCGGTTGTACTGTCTGCTCATATATTGCCAAAACTTGCAAAGGGAGAATGGAAACGTGTGTTATTTGTGCCAACGGGAGCGCTGCTCAATAAGACATCGTTCAACGAGGGACAAAATGTACCAGGTATAGCACATGGGGTAATAATTGAGGCGATAGATTCTTGAAAATTTCAAATTAAATAACTGAGGCTGTGTAGTGTTCAATAGATAAAATAGTTTGAAAATTAATGGAAATATGGACAAAAATCAGAAAAAAATGTGAATTTCATATTTTGTTCAAAAAAATCAGAAAATAAGCTAAGTTTTTCCCTCAAAGGGTACGATATATTAAATAAGGCAGTTAACATAGGTAAATGCCATAAGTAAGTACCATAAGTAATAGACTTAATAATTATCTTGGAAAGACTGTGTGAAGGAAGGGGCTCACACAGTATATATAAGGGAAAGGAGCGTCTATGGAGGTAAGAAGTGCGAACATTGCTTTGACGAACAGGGCAGCGGCGGCAATCGACAACTCCGGTTCGAATGGAAAAGAACAGCAGCATGCGATGAAGGTAAGCAGCACTGTTTCTGAGGAGAATCAGGAGCTCGAGGAACAATCAGTTATGATTTCTATATCGGCAGCTGGTCTCAAGAGAAGCCTGCAGTTGGAAAAACAGGCAGAGAAGGAATCGGATGAGGAAGTGAGCGGTGAGGGTGAGGAAGGATTCACAGGCGAGGCAGAGATTGAGGATATGATGAAGAAGATGGAAGGGCTTTCTAGTCAGGTCATCAACGGCCATTTTTCTATTTCGGACAGACTGAATTTTAATAATGAGATTGAGAAGCTCACCAATGAATTAAACCGCTTGAATGGTGGAAATACGATTGTTACCAAGAATAACTGTATTCAGTTATCGCAGAAAATATCAGATCTGACACGCAGCGTAAGCGATGCTGCTGTTTACCGTAACAGTGCGCGCACCGTATTTATGGTCAACTCAAAACAGCCTGTGCAACCAATGAATACAAGGGTCGATATCGTTTTATGAAACAGGAAAATTTTGAATCGTCACCGCCGTGTGGCGATTTTTTCCTTGACTTTTTTGGCATATCAGCACAAGATAATATAGGGGGAAGTGATATGCATGCGCAAGATGGATTTTAAGATGGAACGTCCCGGCCAGGTGAAAGAGGGCGATACGGTCACTGTCACAGAGGGCGTTCTGCCAAGCAATTATTACTATACCATCAATCCGGCAGTTGCCATGTCGGGTAATATCCCGTTTCGGGACAGGCTGCAGTCGAAGAGCGGCACTGTAGTTTCTGTGGAGGAGAATACGAGAGGCTACTATGTCACTGTGGAGTTTAACGAGCCAGAAGTATAAAGAGTGAAGAGAATTTCTAAGGCTGTAAAGGACACAGACTTAGAAATTCTCTTCGTACTGGAAGAACGCAAAGGGCGGCGTTCTTCTTGGATTGAAAATGCAAAAGGAGGAGTTATTGTCATGAAAAAAATTAGTACCGACAAAGCACCGGCAGCGATCGGACCATACTCACAGGCTGTCATCGCAGGGGATTTCCTGTATGCGTCAGGGCAGATTCCCATCAATCCGGCGACGGGGAATGTGGAAGCCGAGGGAATCACAGCACAGGCGGAGCAGTCCATGGTCAATGTGGGAGAAATATTGAAAGCGGCAGATGCGACCTATGACAATGTGGTAAAAACGACCTGTTTTCTGGCAGATATTGCTGATTTTTCGGCATTTAACGAGGTGTATGCGAAGTATTTTACCCAAAATCCCGCAAGGAGCTGTGTAGCAGTAAAGGATCTGCCCAAGGGAGTGCTCTGTGAGGTTGAGGTTATCGCATATCTTGGCGATTGAGGATGCATGGTGTATACAGGGAGTTGAGAGCCTTGAGAATGAAAAATGTAGTGCTGATCGGCATGCCCGGCGTCGGGAAGAGCACGACCGGCGTAGTTCTTGCAAAAAATATGGGGATGTCCTTTCTTGATTCTGATCTGGTGATACAGGAGCAGGAGGGGAAAAAGCTTCATGAGCTGATCGAGGAGCAAGGCATGGACGGTTTTCTGGAAATAGAAGCCCGTGTGAATGCCTCCCTGAATCCCAAGGCGGCAGTGATCGCGACAGGCGGGAGCGCTGTTTACAGTGAACATGCCATGGAGCATTTGAAAAGTATTGCGATGGTTTGCTATTTGAAGCTGCCCTATGAGAGCATTGAGGAACGTCTTGGTGATCTGACAGAGCGGGGGGTTGTGCTCAGGGAGGGCGAGACCCTGCGGGAGCTTTATGAGGAGAGGGTTCCGCTATACGAAAAATATGCGAATATTACGGTAGAATGTGATCATAAAAATATCCGTGAGATTGTTACAGAGCTGTCGAAAAGACTTAAATAGAAAAAAACGAATGAAAAACATAAAAACCGAAAAAAGCCACATACTAATCCTGAGAAAAATAAGGAGCTGTGAAGCAATAGACAGGTAAGCACAGTTTCTGGAAAGGTATGTGGTTTTTATGATGGATTATGTCAATGCATTCTGGGTTGGAGGACTGATCTGTGCCCTTGCACAGATATTCCTGGATCGCACGAAGATGCTGCCCGGGCGTGTGATGGTACTCCTGGTCTGTACTGGAGCGGTGATCAGCTTTTTTGGGTGGTACGAACCCTTTGCAGAGTATGCGGGCGCGGGTGCCAATGTTCCTCTTTTGGGATATGGGAATATCCTCATGAAGGGCGTGAAAGAGGCGATCGACAAGGATGGATTTATTGGGTTGTTTAAGGGTGGTTTCACAAATGGTGCCATAGGATGCAGTGCAGCACTGATCTTTGGATATCTTGCAAGTCTTGTATTCCACTCTAAAGTAACAAAAGTATAACTGCTGTTATAATTAGCATAACTGTCGTTATAGTTAGATAACTATCGTTATAATTAGCGTAATGGCTTGCAAGGAAACTATATCTCCTCGAAATCCAATCCAAAGCTGGACAAAAGTTGACGCACATAAGCGTCCCATAAGCGATCAATGCTTTTGTCCATAATAAAGGTCGTGAAGGCGCTTCCCGTGATACAAGCCACTTTGCCATTGTCATAACGGATATTGAGGACAAGGGAACGAATCAGATTGGCTGCAACTCCGCATTCTGGATTTGCAGCTATTTTTTCAATCAGCTGTGGTGTGGCGTGAAGCACGACTTTAAAGGAAACAGGCGTTTTTCTTCCTTTGATCAGCTGAAAACAGACTGGACGGATATCATTCCAGCGGGAAAATACAGTTGACTTCTGATTCTTTTCAAACTCCTCCAATTCCTCGCTGCTGTAAAAATCTTTTACGAGGTGTCCGTCAATGTGAAAGGTGTTGAAAGTCGTAATGACCGCTTCCTCCACCAGAAAAGAGTCAAACTGCCCGGATATGAGCAGGGCATTCATAATGTTTTTGGTTTCTTTTATTTCTAATGCGATCATAGGCGTCTCCTTTTTCATTCATAGTTTTTTATTATAATGCCATTTTGCGAAAACTTCAAGTATTTATAAAAAGTCCTTTTCAAATTAGATGTTATATGATATTATGATACATAGTTATCGAAACTATATAAAATAGTATAAAAGAATTTGAAAGGTAGAGACTGATGAAATATAAAATAGTTGTTGACAGCTGCTGTGAACTTCCACAGGAGCTCAGAGAGGATGAGCGGTTTGAGCTTGTACCACTGACACTGATTGTAGGGGACAGGTATGAAAAGGAAGATAACAAGGATTTTAACCAACAAGAGTTTCTTGACGCCGTGGCTGCCTGTTCAGAGTGTCCGAAATCAGCCTGCCCATCGCCAGAGCGATATCAGAAGGCATATGAAACCACGGCGGAGCATGTGTATGTCATCACATTGTCCTCAAAGCTCAGCGGAAGTCACAACAGCGCAGTGCTTGGAAAGAACCTGTATCATGAAAAATATGGTGAAAAGGACATCTATGTGGTTGACTCTAGGTCGGCGTCTTGTGGTGAGACGCAGATTGTGTTTAAGATTATGGAGCTGGAGGAGCAAGGACTGTCCTTTTCGGAGATCACAGAGCAGATTGAGCAGTTTGTCAAGGAGATGAACACTTATTTTGTATTGGAAAACCTGGATACACTTCGGAAAAATGGACGTCTCTCTGGTGTCAAGGCACTTGTGGCATCGACACTCAACATTAAGCCCGTGATGGGGGCCGACGATGGCAGTATCATTCAGCTTGGACAGGGAATCGGCATGAAGAAGGCGCTGACGAGAATGGCAGATACGGCGATTGAAGAAGCCGTACATTCTGAGAGCAAGCGGCTGATGATCACACACTGCAATAATCCCAAAGCGGCTGAGTGCGTGCGCAGGCATATTGAAGAAAAACTGCATTTTAAGGAGACGTTGATCCTGGATACAGCTGGTGTGAGCAGTATGTACGCCAATGAAGGCGGCGTGATCGTGACGATATAGCATTAGAAAATGGATGAACTAATCAAGTTCATCCATTTTCTGTTTTAGTAATTTGTATTCCCGATAGCGCATGATAGGGATCCGCAGTTCCCTGCCATCCTGCATTTCGAGTATGGCAGGAATAACGGCAGTTACATATTTAAAATTGGCGATGGCGTTTTGGTTCACACGCGTAAATTCTTCAAATGGTTCAAAGATTTGGCGGAGTTCGTCAATCTTTTCGTCGACAGCGATTGATGTACCATCAGTCAGATACAGGCTGCATGTGTTATTATCTTCAAAGGCATACATGATTGTATATTTGGGCACATGGTTGATGATGGAGTTCGTGTGCACTGCCACAGTGACAACATGTCCAGTAACGTTCGCATCGCCCAATGCCAGAAACTCTGGAAGCGGATCTGGGATATACGGCTTCTTTGCGTGCACGACATAGTCTGGAAGATTGGGAATTTGGGTATAATCAATCTTGTCTGAGTACAGTACCAGCGGGGCATGATAACCCATTGCATTCAAGTGTTCAATGATAAATTCCACGATGCCGGGTTCTGAGCTCATGTCCATGAAAATCAGGTTGTATTTCAATGGATTGGCGAGAAAGTGCATCTTTTCGCCATAAGAGTCCACATACAGGATGTTTGGCGTGCCGGCGCGCTTGTCGGACTCCCTCGAAAGCAGCCGCTCCAAGTGCTTGCGGTCTGCCACATTATCGTCACAAATTGCTATATGCATAGTCTATATACACCTCTTTTATCAGAATTTCTTATCCACATTTCACAAAAGACATCATTAAGAAGTGGAAAAGTTTACTATTATTACTATAATAGCACAATTGTTATAGTAGAAACAAGTGCTATTTGTGATAAAATGCTTTATACAATTTCATATATACAGAAATGCAATAAAATTTACAATTCTGATTAAAAGTGATATTATATATACAAAACAGGCGGATTGATTGGTATGCGTGCCGGAGCACGCAAGGGGGTATAAATATGAATTTTTTCAAAAAGAAAAAACAAGCTGAGCAGCCAAAAGAGAGAAATGAAATTGCAAACACAGAATTAAAAGAGCACATTGCCAATTCGGCGATTAGAATTTTACAGGAAAACGTAGATTATGAGAATCTGGCATATACGAAAGTCGAATTTGGTTATTTATTTTACATTGATGGGCATGGAATCGAAGCGTTATTGAAGGTTATTACAGATAAGACAACGGCATATTTTGCTGTTCAGGGAGCAAAGATGCTGAGACTCAATTTTTCGGAGGAGTTATTCCGGACAACGGTTGAAGGTTTCCTGGACTTACATCATGAAACAGAAATTTAGAGGGGATTCGTTATCCCCTCTTTATAATCAATACTATAAGCAAAATCTGCAGAATCAGGATCAGCGGCATTCCATATACAAAATACCAGTGTCTGGTCTTATGGTGGAATATCCGCATACCAAGAATCGAACCGACGCTTCCGCCGGTGAGGGCAATGAGAAAGAGTGTGGACTCCCGAACACGCCAGAGGTGTTTGATTGCTTTTCTTTTGTCAATGCCCATCATGGCAAAGCCGGTTATGTTCATCAGAATCAGATACAGAGCAATAATGTTAAGTATATTCATAATGTATTATTTATTGTTCTCCTGCATTTTCATTGCGCGGACTTTGCAGGACAGACCGAAGAGGTTGATAAAGCCCTCTGCGTCGTGGTGGTCATACAGGTCGCCTGTCGTGAAGGAGGCAATACTTTCATTATATAATGAGTACGGGCTTGTTTCGCCAGCTTTGATTATGTTTCCTTTATAGAGCTTGAACTTCACTTCACCAGTAACGTATTCCTGTGTCTTTTCGATAAATGCCTGAATCGCCTCGCGCTTTGGTGTGAACCATTTCCCTTCATATACTGTGTCGGCAAGCTTATTGCCCATTTCTTTCTTTAAGGTGTAGGTATCACGGTCAAGGATCAGTTCTTCGAGCTGCTGGTGCGCTTCCATCAGGATCGTTCCGCCAGGTGTCTCATAAACGCCGCGTGATTTCATGCCGACAACACGGTTTTCAACAATATCAACGATACCGATGCCATGTTTTCCGCCGAGTCTGTTCAACTCTTTGATAATGTCGGAAACTTTCATCTCCTTGCCATTTACGGACTTTGGAACACCTTTCTCGAAAGTCATTGTCACATATTCGCCCTCGCCTGGCGCTTTCTCTGGTGTGGTGCCAAGTACCAGCAGGTGGTCATAGTTTGGCTCATTTGCAGGATCTTCAAGCTCCAGTCCTTCATGGCTGATGTGCCAGATATTCCTGTCGCGGCTGTAGGAGCTGTCTGCTGAGAACGGAAGATGAATGCCATGCGCCTTGCAGTACTCAATCTCGGACTCACGGGAATCCATGGTCCACTTGTCATTTCTCCAGGCAGCGATGATCTTGATGTCGGGAGCTAACGCCTTGATGCCAAGCTCAAAACGGATCTGGTCGTTTCCCTTGCCGGTAGCGCCGTGGCAGATTGCGGTGGCACCTTCTTTTCTTGCGATTTCCACAAGCTTCTTTGCGATGAGCGGCCTTGCCATGGAAGTGCCAAGAAGATATTTGTTTTCATAGATAGCGTTTGCCTGCACGCAGGGTACGATATATTCGTCGCAGAATTCATCGATGACATTTTCAATATAAAGCTTTTCTGCACCGCAGGATTTTGCGCGCTCCTCGAGTCCGTCAAGTTCCTCCTCCTGTCCGCAGTCAACGCAGACACAGATAACTTCATAGTCAAAGTTCTCCTTTAACCATGGGATGATCGCAGTGGTGTCAAGACCACCGGAATAGGCAAGTACTACTTTTTCTTTCATAATATGGATTCTCCTTTTTGTAATAAAATTTGTTTAAAGATTGATACGGTTTTAAAATGCATACTATTGCAGTATGGATAGAACCATTTCAAACACTCTGACTTATGTGGGTATCTGAACAATAACCTCTATATGCTACTATACATCATCAGAATGTATAAATCAAGTGCAAATTTATACAGTTTAAGGTTGACAAAAATGAATAATAGTGTAAAATATAGAAAAAAGTATGTATAATATACAAAAATAAATGTATAAAAATTCATATCGTTTTGAAGGATCCGTATTTTACGGAGCCAAATGCTGAGGAGGTCGAAAATGATTTGTGCACCAGATCACATCAAAAAATATGTGACACCGATTGTCGGCAAAAATAAGTATTTTGAGGATAGTATTTGCAGCGCGTTTACGTTTGCCTATGAGGTTCACTGCAGTTGCGGCGGGAAAGAATTGACTGTTTACAAAACTTCAGAACCGAAAGTGACTGCAGTCTGCGCAGCATGCGGCAGGATGATAACGATATATGATTTGACGGAATATCCCTGTGCAGTTCCGCTTGGAAAGGAAGAGACACCTGAAAAGGTAACGAATCAAGAGAATGATCGATTTCATGTTGCCGTCATTTATGAATATTCCGATGAATTTGCATTGGATGATGATGCGTTTGATGAAAATGAGGTTACTTGGTGCCAAATCTATGTTTATGACACAGTGAACGCCCAGTCTATCATGATTGTAGATGACGAGACAGCGTGAACATCTGGGCGCGGAATTAGCAGATAAGTTTCCGGATTGAGGAGGCATGGAATGAGCAAGAAAAAGATTTGTACTCTATTATTGGTGGCTGCAGCTGGAGGGATATGTTTTGCGCTGCTGGTTTTGGCGGCGCTGGGGGCCAAGGGGAAGGAGTCTGTTATGACAAGTACAGAGACTGATCCGATTTACAATCATTTTCCGGATTTGCCAGAGGCATCAGAGATACAGTGGTGCAGCAGAACGTCAGGAGGGATTGGACCATCGATGGTCAGGCTTCATATCTTTGCTTTTTATGACCATGATATCAGCGGTGAACTGCAGGAAATGACAGTGAAAAATGAGTACGAGGATATCGAATTGTACTATGCTCCCGATGAAGTCAGAGGACAGAAATGGAAACCTGTTGAGAACGCGGATTTTGCGTTTCAGTCTGATATTATAATGACAGAGAAACTGTACACGACTGTACATATTAATGAGGCGGGAACGATTCTCTATGTAGAGGCGGTTGGGGATTAGATAATTGATATAAAGGTGAGGGAAAATGGTTAAGAAAAAATTTGACGAGCTTGTGGTGGTCATGGAGCGGTTATTGATACAGGATGGTTACCAGAAAGGCAGAAAAAAGGGAACATATTATAAGACGGTATCAGATAAGATCATGAAGTTAAGAATGATTCTCAGCTCTGTAAAGCAGAGTGGAAATCTGGGGGAAGTCAGGGTTTTTACATCACTTGAATATCCAGAAGTTGAGAGAATGGTTTCGGCATTAAGGGACGAGCAGTACAAAAAAGGGGATAATATCTTTGAACAGGATATAGGGTTGTTTTGCGGGAAACGGTCCTATGCGGCGTTTCATATTTCGAGCAGCAGTAATATGGAATATGTTGGCGCCATGATGAGAGCATATTTGGTTCAGAATGTATTTCCGCTGATGTGTGATTATGAGGATGATAAGAAAATACTTGATAAATTTGCATGTAATGATACAAAATGGCGTCGGGATTATTTTTCGGGAGGAAAGGTTGACATCAATTTATATTTAAGATGGGCATCTCTTTGTGTGTTGACAGGGCATATTCGTGAAGCATTCATCGTTTTAGAAAATGTTCCAACGTACTTCCCATTAAAACAAGAAATAGAGATGGAGGTCATCAAAGAACGGCTGGGTGTATTATGTTCCGATAAAAAGCAGGTCAGTTCCCGTTATCTGCTGATTGATGAACAAGTAATAATCAATCCCGGAGAAGAGGAGTTGAAAAAAGCAATCCTGGAGTTGGATGGTTTGGGATTGTATTATTTGGTCTTGGAGAACTCTATAGGGGGAAATTATCTGCAGATCGCGGGTGGCTCCGGGGAGTACACTTTGGAAATCAGGCTTTATCATGGACAAGAGTACACACATTACCGGGCTGAGACGAAAGGTGGGGATACGCAGGAAAAAAAGATTTTTTACGGATATGGGAATATTACACTGCAGACCAATCAGGTATTGTCATTTGATCAGGTGTATGAGATTGCCTGCAAATATCTTGCAGAGCAGGAATTGCATAGTGGGTATCGTTGGGGAGTGCTCGATATTTAATATTTTAAATAAGTATTTAGGAGGAAAAACAATGGAAAAACAACAATTTCAACTGAATATAGCAGGTTTGGGAATCATCTTTTATTCGCCGCATGCGGTAAGGCATATTGAGGAAGGCGACGACTATCTTGGAGAACACTATTCGGATCCCCAAGATGTGATCCGGCATGTTTATGAGGGCTCGATTGTCGGAGTGGCTACCGGGACACCGGGAACATTCCACTTGAATATTTATCAGAATACCCAGCCAGATATTGATGCACTGCAGCCAGATTATGCGCTGAAACTCTGCCTGAAAGTCACAGAGCATACTGTGTATTTCAGGGATCTGTATGTTTTGTTAAGCTGGGAGCCGGAGGACGAGACAGAAATAAAAGTAGATATAGAGGATGGGAATTATGAAGTTATTGTCTGCAGCTGGTTTCCAGAATCGGGGATTCGCGGAAATCATCAGCAGATTGATTTCTATTTCAACAGGACAGCCAAATTACCCCAATTGCATTATGAGGGAGTTCCGACTCTTTTATAATCCAATTTAGAATATTTTGGCGAAAATGGTTGTATTTCCTTTTACAATAAACTATTATGGAAAGGAACTGTTCATAAAAAGTGTTTTGAGGGAGGATGGCAGATTCAATATGGTAAGGTTGATGACAGTTGAGGACTATGATCAGGTACGGGCATTGTGGATGACGATCAAGGGATTTGCCATCAGAAGTATTGACGACTCAAGAGAGGGCGTGGAACGCTTCCTGAGACGGAATCCGACGACAAGCGTGGTGGCAGTCGAGGACGAGAAGGTAGTGGGCGCCATTCTCTGCGGACATGACGGCAGACGCGGCTGTCTGTATCATGTGTGCGTGGACCCGGAGTACCGCAGGCGCGGTATTGGCAAGTCGATGGTTGTATTCTGTATGGACGCGCTGAAAAAGGAGAAGATCAATAAAGTGAGTCTGATTGCTTTTACTAAAAATGACATCGGAAATGCGTTTTGGCACAGTGTTGGCTGGAAACAGCGCGAGGACTTGAACTATTACGATTTTGTGCTCAATAGCAAAAATATTGAGGCATTCAATAAGTAAGGAGCTGTCATGAAATATATTTCAATTTAGACAAGTCAAAATGAAGGGTTATTTCATGACAGATCCTGAATGTGTGACTGTTTGTATGGGAGGAATGTGCTTATGGGGATCGTGCATGATTTATATGAGAGCTTCTGGCTGAAGGAGGTACAGCAGAATGATGAGGAGTATGACAGCGATGCGTACTGGCTGATCGAGTACCTGACTGCGTTTCAAAAGGGCGATTTTAGCGGAAAAGGTGATTTTGTAAATCTTTTTACAAGATCCAGGCAGAGAGAGGTGCTCAGCGTAGGAATGCGGATTTTTATGGCAGTCTGCAATCATGATGATCTTGAGCTGCTGATGAACTTCTTTGAAAATCCCGATGACTATGATGATTTTAGAACTTTTCTGGTATCGGTCACGGAGTCCATGTCATATCAGTCAATACCTTATCTCTTGGCGCTGCATGATCTCTGGGCAGATACAGTTATTGCGGGGGAGATCGCATTTATCTTGAATGGTATGCTGCACTTTGCACCGCCGGATGGATTGTATGAAGGGAAGTATGGAGAATATACGACTGAGCAGATAGGAGAGGCATTTTTGGCATTTGGCGAGAATCATGACCTGAACAGCTATTACTATGATGGGAAAGAAGTTTTTCTCGGCGATTTTACGAAGCGGCTGATGGGGATTGCACTTTACTGTAAGGCGAACAACAAGGCGTTCTATAGTGCCGAGATCCCATCAATATTGTCAAACAGTACAGGGATTGAGTGTCCAATAAAGCCTGATGAATTTGTTGACGAGGAGAAAGTCGGTGCGATTTTGGAATATATTGACCAGCTGTCGAAGGGAAAATATCAAAGAAATCGCAAATATTTTTATGGTTACTTGATTGAATAGGAAGTATACGCTCTGTTATGCTATTGCGAGCGGCAGCATGAATTATTAAATTGATTGACTTTTCAATAGTGGACAATATCAGATATAGTGACAGGGAGGATAAAATTGTCAGATTATTATGTAATAATCATACCAGATAATCTGTATTGCCGCGTAGATATTCAGGCGGTTCAAAAAGCTCAAAGTTATCTGGAGGAGTGCATGATGGCAATGTCGGTGGAGATTGAGATACATGAAGCCCCTGCTTTTGTTGATTGTGGCGGTTATCTTCAGGAGATTGCGTGTCCGTTCTGCGGCAGCGACCTTTGGGACTGGTGGGGAGAAGCGATGGATAAGTCAGCAGGGGAGGCAGGGCTGTTTGACGAACTTGACGAAAAACAGTTACCATGTTGTGGCAGACGGGCATCACTCAATGACTTAAAGTATAATTACCCATGTGGTTTTGCCTGCACTGAATTTGTTTTGTTAAATCCGAGGAATCAGTTGGAACAACATCATAAGGATATGGTAGAGCGGCTGCTGGGTATGCAGGTCAAAGTAATTTATTCACGAATTTAATGAACAATTCAGAAATAGATAAGTCAAGCTGCATAGGATTTTTTAGTAGTTTTTAAGTGAAAATAGAGACATTTTAAATCAGGAGGATTATAATATGGAACAGATACTAGGCGGTGTGACTGCGGCAAAGGGCTTTGAGGCGGCGGGCACAGCAGCAAATATTAAATACAAGGACAGGATGGACATGGCGATGATCTACAGCAGTGCGCCGTGCAAAGTGGCAGGGACGTTTACGACGAATGTTGTAAAGGCAGCGCCTGTCATGTGGGACAAAGACGTTGTGGACAACAGTCCTTACGCGCAGGCGGTTATCGTGAATGCAGGGATTGCGAATGCCTGTACGGGAAAGCAGGGCATGGCTTACTGCTGTGAGGAGGCGCAGACAGCGTCAGGATTATTGAATATTCCTGAAAATTCTGTGTTGGTAGGCTCGACTGGTGTGATCGGCATGCAGCTTCCGATTGACCGCATTAACGAGGGAATTAGAAAGCTTGTGGCAGCAAAGGATGGTTCGATTGAGGCAGGGACGACGGCTTCCAAAGCAATCATGACGACCGATACAGTCAATAAGGAGATTGCAGTTACGATTGAACTTGATGGTAAGACTGTTACGATTGGCGGCATGTGCAAAGGCTCTGGAATGATTCACCCGAACATGTGCACGATGCTTGCTTACATCACGACTGATGCGGCAATCAGCAAGGAACTTTTGCAGGAGGCGTTAAGCAATAGCACCATTGATTCTTACAATATGATATCAGTTGACGGTGATACGTCTACAAACGACACTTGTCTCCTGCTTGCAAACGGTCTGGCAGGAAACGCTGAGATCACAAAAAAGGGCGAGGCATACGATCAATTTTGTGAGGCACTCAACTTCGTCAACACATATCTTGCAAGAAAGATGGCAGGGGACGGCGAGGGCGCGACGGCGCTGTTTGAGACGACAGTCGTCAATGCAGCAACAAAGCAGGAGGCGCGGATTCTGGCAAAGTCGGTGATCGGTTCGAGTCTGTGTAAGGCGGCAATCTACGGTCACGACGCGAATTTTGGCAGGTTTTTGTGTGCACTCGGTTATTCTGGTGTGAAGTTTGACCCGGAAAAGGTGGAACTTTTCTTTGAGAGCAAAGCGGGGAAAATGCTGATTTATAAAGACGGTGTGGCGACTGACTACAGCGAGGAGGAGGCGACAAAAATATTGTCGGAGCCGGAGGTTACAGTGCTCGTTGATATGAAGATGGGAATGGAGACTGCGACGGCGTGGGGCTGTGATCTGACTTATGATTATGTGAAGATCAATGCGGACTACCGGAGCTAATGATTTGTTATACTGGTTTTGAAACGGAGGGTGCACTGAAATGGATTTTATTAAAATGCTTCGTGAGGATAGTGACTTATCAGACTTATTATATGATGTTTGTGATGTGGAAATCCTTTCGGAATTAAGGTCTCCCCAAGATGAAAATGGACATTTGACCTACAATCTTTCTGGGAAAACATTTGCCAAAGCGAAATCAGGGAGTGAATACATTTTGCTTGAAGATGGTTCGGTCGGTTATTGGGGAAGTGAAGGGAAATGCGGCAGAATTGCGGATAACCTAAAAGAATTTTTAGAATTTATGGTAAATTGCCCCTATTGGCAAGATTATCTATATGAAGAGGAATATGAGGACAGGGAGAGTCTTGAGGAGTTTGCAGAGGAAGTCTATGAGGAGCATGTGGAAAATGACGCGGAAATTGAGTTTGATCTGCCCGAAGCGCAGCAGGAATTAGCGGATTGTCTGGGAATAGAGAAAAAGGCAGATGTCGTGAGTATATTGATGCGGTTTTATGATTGTACAAAGCGTGAACCTCGTTTGATCTATACATATACAGAAGCGGACGGCAGTACACACAGCGGTACGGGTTCACTGTTTGACAACTGAATGTTTTAAAATGATGACAAATCCCGATTTGGGGATCAAAAGTCAGGAATAAAAGCACAATTGTTATGGGTGAATGCAGGCAAAATCGTGGATTGGAAAAAGAAGGGAATAGGACAATGAAGGAACAGGATATGAACAAAATTCTGTCAAAGGCGGAGGTGCTGATTGAGGCGCTTCCCTACATACAGAAATTTAACAGGAAGTACATTGTTGTAAAATATGGCGGAAGCGCCATGAGCAATGAGGAGCTGCAAAAGAATGTCATAAAAGATGTGACGCTCCTAAAGCTGGTAGGATTTAAGCCGATCATCGTGCACGGCGGCGGAAAGGAGATCAGCAAGTGGGTTGGCAAGATCGGAATGGAGTCACAGTTTGTGAACGGTCTGCGTGTCACGGACGAGGCAACCATGGAGATCGCGGAGATGGTGCTGAACAAGGTGAATAAGAGCCTGGTGACGATGGTTCAGGAGCTCGGCGTGAAGGCAGTCGGTGTCAGCGGAAAGGACGGCGGTCTCCTGAAGGTGGACAAGAAATATGCAGACGGACAGGATATCGGTTTTGTTGGGGATATCAGGGAAGTCAATCCCAAAGTGCTGTTTGACCTGATTGAAAAGGATTTTCTGCCGATTGTCGCTCCGATTGGTCTTGATGACCATTTCCAGACCTACAATATCAACGCGGACGATGCGGCGTGTGCCATTGCAAAGGCAGTGGGTGCGGAGAAGCTTGCATTTTTGACGGATATCGAAGGTCTGTACAAAGATATTAATGACAAGACTTCTTTTATCTCGAGAATTTCGGCATCACAGGCGGAGAAGCTGATCGAGGACGGGTTTATCGGCGGCGGTATGCTTCCGAAACTTGGCAACTGTACCAGTGCGATTGAGAACGGCGTAAATCGTGTGCATATCCTTGACGGACGGATTCCGCACTGTCTCCTGCTGGAAATTTTTACAAGAAATGGTATTGGTACGGCTATTGTAAAAGACGAGGATTTGGAGAGTATGGATAGGGAAGTATAAACAAAATGATATGAAAATAGTCAGGTTTTAAACAGTAACATATAGAGTAAATGGAGAATCAATTATGAATATGAAAGAATACATTGACGAAGCCGAGTCAGCGCTGCTTCACACCTACAACCGTTACCAGATTGTGTGGGATAAGGGGGACGGCATGTATATGTACGATATTGAGGGAAAAAAATACCTTGATTTCGTTGCGGGGATCGCAGTGTTTGCGCTTGGGTACAATAACAAGGCGTACAATGATGCGCTCAAGGCACAGATTGACAAGGTAATCCACACATCAAATTACTATTATAATATTCCGGCGATTGAAGCCGCCAAAAAGCTGAAAAAGATTTCAGGCATGGACAGGGTCTTTTTTACAAACAGCGGTGCGGAAGCGGTTGAAGGCGCATTGAAGGCTGCGAGGAAATACGCATTTTTGAGGGATGGTCATCCAGATCATGAGATCATTGCCATGAATCATTCGTTCCATGGGAGAACTTTTGGGGCACTTTCCGTGACAGGAAATCCGCATTACAGGGAGGCATTTGAGCCGATGATTGGCAACATCAATTTTGCAGATTTCAATGATTTTGAGAGTGTCAAGGCACAGGTGACGGACAAGACCTGCGCGATTATCTTTGAGACGGTTCAGGGAGAAGGTGGTATCTATCCGGCGAAACAGGAGTTTATGGAGCAGATAAGGGCGCTCTGCGATGAAAAAGATATCCTATTAATTTTGGACGAGATCCAGTGTGGCATGGGAAGGACAGGAAGGATGTATGCATGGCAGCGATATGGAGTAAAACCGGATATCATGACAAGTGCCAAGGCGATTGGCTGCGGTGTTCCAGTCGGGGCGTTTATGATGACGGAAAAAGTTGCACAACAGTCCCTGACAAGTGGTGACCACGGAACGACTTACGGCGGAAATCCGCTTGCGTGTACTGCAATCTCAAAGGTGATTGACCTTTTTGAGGAACAGGATATTTTGGCAAATGTCAATGAGACAGGGGCTTATTTATATGAAAAACTTGATATGCTGACAGCAAAGTATGACTATATCAAGGTACACAGAGGTGTTGGTTTGATGCAGGGATTGGAATGCGATGGACCTGTGAGCGGTGTGATTAACAGGGCAATTGAGAAGGGACTTCTGCTGATCAATGCAGGCACAAATATTATCCGCTTTATTCCGCCTTTGATTGTATCAAAGACAGATGTAGATCACATGACAGAGATTGTTGATGATTGCTTTGCAGAGATGGAAATATAGCTTATATGTTGATGCTTGTAACTATGAAAGTAATGAATAGTTGCAATGCTGTTTGGATAACTGGATACCCTGGGCGTGCAAATGTCATTACCGTAAGGAATGATTTTTTGAGCATACTTTGGGAATGCCAGCGGTACGAGGAATTTTGATGAGACATGGTAGAATGAAAAAAAGGCTGCTCTGTGTGGTAATCGCGCTTGTGATTGTGGCAGTCATAGCTGCAGCAGTATTTTTTTATCGTACATCACTTGATGGGACAGGTGATACACTGTCCCAATTTGGAAACCGGAAGGAGACAATCCATCTATGGTATACGGATGATGCCCTGACAGATTATCTCAACGGCAAAGCCTTGGAGTTTTATGATCGTACAGATATTAGAGTGGATGTGAGACAGGTTTCTGGGCTGGAGTACTTAGAGGCAGTTAACGCGGCGAGTCTTGATGAGGAGACGGATACGCCGGATCTTTATATCCTGAGCAATGATTCTCTCGAGAAGGCATATCTGGCAGGTCTTGCGACACAGCTGCCGGATACAGCGTCTGTCTACGAGGAGCGGCTGTTTACGCAGTCTGCGCGCAATGCAGTGATGTATAATGGAAAGTATGTGGCATGTCCGATGTATTATGAGACAAGCGCACTGCTCTACAACAGGACTTATCTGCAGCAGATTGCGGACGAGGCAAACAATGTTGGGGGCGAGGCGGAAAATGATGGCGAAGAACAGGCTGGTGAGACAGATCCAGTTCAGACTGTCACGGCAGAACAACTGATTCCCACGTCAATAGTGGATATCCTGACCTTTGCAGACCAGTATTCGACGCCGGAAAATGTAGAGTACTTCTTCCGCTGGGATGTATCGGACATTTTTTATAATTACTTTTTCATAGGAAATTATATATCGGTAGGCGGAGCAGCAGGGGACGACAAAGCATTGATAGACATCTATAATAAGGAATCTGTATCCAGTCTGAAAGTGTATCAGGAGATGAACCAGTTCTTTTCCATTGATACTAAGGAGACAAATTACGATACGATCATACAGGAGTTTCAGGAGGGAAGGACGATCTATACCATCGCTACCAGCGATTGTATCAGGCGGCTTGATGAGGCGTCTAAAAACGGCGCGTTTGACTATGAATATGGGATTGCAAAACTTCCGGATATCAATCAGGAGCTCACGACCAGAGGAATGTCTGTGACGAACGCGCTTGTCATTAACGGGTATTCTGAACACAAGGAGTCGGCGGGGCTGCTGATGGAATATTTGATCGAGAATGCGAGTGCGGATTTGTACAGTATGACAGGAAAGCTTTCATCAGTGGTTCAGGATGCATATGAAAACGAGCATGAAGCCATTTTTATGGAGAATTATGCAGAGTCTGTTCCCATACCCAAGATGCTGGAGACCGGAAATTTCTGGGTGGAGCTTGAGATCTGCTTTGCCAAGGTCTGGGGCGGGGAGGATGCGAACACGCAGCTTAGGCAGCTTTCGGAGAAGATCAAGACGCAGCTTGCGGGGGAACCTGTGGCGGAGGAGCCAATCGAAGACCCACAGGTAGAGCTGCTGCCGGCTGTGGAGTACGAGGAGGGTACAGGTGAGTTTGATGTGAGCCCTGAAACGTAGAGAAAGTAAAATGCGCAACCGGTATTATCAAGAATACATACAGAAATCGACAAACAACTGAATAAATTTTTAGGAAAAATCCAATGATAATATGTAAACAGGCTGTATTATGAGGATATGGAATCGTTACGGCAGGGTAACTATAGGAAAATGGTAGTTACATAAACAGATTTTTGTTTAAGGAGGTTTACGGATATGATTGGATTTTTTATTGCTTTGATATCGGGGGCGCTGATGAGCGTGCAGGGAGTATTTAACACAAAAGTGACAGAAGCGTCAAGCATGTGGGCGGCAAATGCGTTCGTGCAGTTTACTGCGTTTCTCGTGTGCATACTGGCATGGATGTTCGTGGACAGGACTTCATTTCGCGATGTGATTGCGGTAGAGCCAAAATATATTCTGTTTGGCGGTGTCATGGGGGCGTTTATCACGCTGACTGTCATCAAGAGCATGGATGCCCTGGGACCGGCAAAGGCGGTGATGCTGATCGTCATTTCACAGCTTATTATTGCGTATCTGATTGAACTTTTCGGATTGTTTGGTGTGGATAAGCAGCCATTTAGCTGGAAGAAGGTCATTGGGGCTTTGGTAGCAATCGGAGGATTTGTACTGTTTAAGTGGGAATAGAGTCTGACTGTCCTTCCTGTCATCTTTTTGGTTGTGCAAAATTGGAAAGTCGTGTATAGTATTAAGTAGAAGAGAGAGGAGGCGGACGACGTGAAACGCAGGTTTAATGTAACCGGTTCCTGTAATCCACAAAGACATTATATGGTACGTCTGGATGAAAGGTTAAAAAAGATCAAGGAAAAATATGTTGATTATGGCAGTTATTTTGTCATCAACAAGGGCAGGCAGTATGGGAAGACAACGACGCTGGCTGCATTGGAGAACTATTTAAAGGATGACTATATTGTATTGTCAATTGATTTCCAGCAGATCGGAACAGAGGATTTTGTAGATGCAGCGACATTTTATGGACTTGGTACTGAAAAAATTTGTAGAATATTTTACGGAAATCTGCAGTGGGAAGGAAGAAAGATTTATCGAAATGTATGGACGCAAATTTTTCCTGCTTTATTTAAAGCCGATCATTAACGGTACAGGGAATTATTACCTTGAGGCACAGACAAGGGATGCAAGGCGCACGGATGTGATCGTGGATTACCTCGGCGAACAGTTTATCGTGGAGCTGAAAATCTGGCATGGCAGCGAGTACAACGAAAGAGGCGAGAAACAGCTTGCCGACTATTTGGAATATTATCATAAGGATAAAGGGTACATGCTCAGCTTCAACTTTAATCAGAAGAAAGAGGTTGGCGTGAAAGAAATCCGAGTCGGAAACAGGACGATTGTGGAGGCTGTGGTATAACTGGGAAAAATATGGTCTGCGCAAACTTAATGATTTAAATCTCATACAATAACGATGAAGGGAAATACATACCATGAAATTACTTCACATATCGGATCTTCACATCGGAAAACGGGTGAATGAGTTTTCCATGATTGAAGATCAAAAATACATTTTGCGGCAAATCCTTACAATAGCAGATGACCAGCAGGCGGACGGCGTTATGATCGCGGGGGATATCTATGATAAGCCAGTGCCGTCCGCAGAGGCGGTTCAGGTGTTTGACTGGTTCCTGACAGAGCTTGCAGACCGTGGGAAACAGGTTTATGCGGTCAGCGGCAATCATGATTCCGCCGAAAGGATTGCGTTTGGTGCACAGCTTATGAGCGGCAGGGGAGTGTTTGTATCACCTGTCTATCATGGGGATACTGCTATGTATACGATGCAGGATTCCTATGGAGAGCTGTGCCTTTATTTATTGCCATTTATCAAGCCGGCAGTGGTGCGTCATGCTTTGGAGGGGACTCAGGACATGGAGGGAAAAGCATTGCCGGAGAGCTATCATGATGCGGTAAAGTTTGCTGTGGAACGCATGGGTGTGGACTGTGGCAAACGCAATATTCTAATCGCACACCAGTTTGTCACAGGTGCGGGGCGCTGTGACTCGGAAGAAGTATCTGTCGGCGGTCTGGACAATGTCGATGCGGACGTGTTTGATGCGTTTGACTATGTAGCATTAGGACATATTCACAGCCCGCAGTTTCTAAAACGGGAAACAGTCCGCTACTGTGGAACACCGCTAAAATATTCTTTCTCAGAGGCAGATCAGGAGAAATCTGTTACGATAGTAGAGTTAAAAGAGAAGGGAAATGTCAATGTTACCACCATGCCGTTGGTTCCACTTCACGATATGCGCAAAATCCGCGGAACCTATCTGGAAGTGACGGCACTTTCCTTTTACCAGAATACAGATACAGAGGACTATGTGCAGATTACGCTGACCGACGAGGAGGATATTCCAGACGGTCTGCAGAAGCTGCGCATTATTTATCCGAACCTGATGCGGCTGGAGTATGATAACAGCCGGACAAAACAGAGCCGTTTTATAGAGCGCGCCGAGGAGGTTGAGCAGAAGACAGAGCTGGAATTGTTTGCGGAGTTTTATGAGCTGCAGAACAACCAGCCGATGACGGACGAACAGACAGCGTTTGCGGCACGGCTGATTGAGGAGTGTAAATAATATCTGATAGACGAAAGGGGTAAAACGTAAATGAAACCAGTAAAGCTGATTTTAAGTGCTTTCGGACCATATGCGGGAAATACGGAGATTGATTTTGGACGGCTGGGCGGACAGGGACTGTATCTGATTACCGGAGATACCGGCGCGGGGAAAACGACGATTTTTGACGCGATCGTGTTTGCCTTGTATGGGGAGGCGAGCGGTGATGTGCGGAAGGCAGATATGTTTCGCAGCAAATATGCAAAAGATGAAGTACCGACATTTGTCCTCTTTACATTTGAACATCGGGGAAAGTGTTATCAGGTAAAGCGCAATCCTGAGTATCAGCGCCCCAAGGGAAGAGGATCGGGTTACACGACACAGAAGGCGGAAGCAGAGCTGATTTATCCCGACGACAGAATACCCATCACGAAATCGAAAGAAGTGACAAAGGCGGTGACGGACTTGATCGGTCTGGACCGGAGGCAGTTTACGCAGATTGCGATGATTGCGCAGGGAGATTTTCAGAAGCTTCTGCTGGCAGGCACGGAGGAGCGGGGAAACATTTTCCGGCAGATTTTCAAAACAGGGCTGTATCAGACACTGCAGGGAAAACTCAAGGACGCGGTCAAGGTGCAGTGGGTGGAATACAATGAACTGAAACGGAGCATCAGCCAATATATGGACAGTATAGTGTGCACGCAGGACACACCCGCAGCGGTGAAAATGCGTCAGCTCCACAAAGAAAAATTCGACGGAAGGGTTGGCGAGGGGTTAGTGGTGTTGGAGCAGCTCTGCCTTGAGGACGAAGCTGTATTAAATGAGCTGGACGGGCAGATTGAAGCGCTGGATAAGCAGATTGAGAAGGAAAACCAGCTGATTGGGAATATCCATAAAATCCGGCAGCAGCAGGAGGAACTTTCCAAAAACCAGGAATTGCTTGTGCAGATGGAACCCGAAATGCAGCAGGTTGGGGAGCACTACCGCGAGGCGGAGCAGAATGCGGCGGAATGTGGGCAGCTTGCGCTTGTGATCAAAGAACAGCAGAAAAATCTTGTATTATTTGACAAATTACAGCAGGCACAGGAAGCGCTTGCCGCGATGCAGAAGGCAATAAAGCAGGAAACGGAACATAAACAGGAATTGGCGGAACAGCAGGAGGCGTTGGAAGCATCGTTAAAGGTGGATACAGAAGCGTTGAAGGAGCTTGCCTCCATAGGTGAGGAGAAGGCGCGTCTGGAAAATAGTAAAGACAAAATACAGCAGCAGATCAGGAGCCTGCAGCAGCAAAAAAACGGCTGGGAGCAGGAGCTGACGAGGCAGCAGGAGACAGAACAAAGTATCAAAAAAGAGCAGGAACATGCAGCGGAGCTTGCGGCAAAGACAGGGCAGCTTCAGGAACAGATCGCGCAGTTGTCTGACAGAGATGCAATACTCTCCGTGACAGAGGAGCTGCGGGAAAAGTTTGCAGAGCAGGAAAAGTTTCTGCTGCAGATACAGACAGAGCAGAAGAAAAATCAAAACCAGCTGCAGCAGACTGCCGATACCATCGAAAAATTACATATAGAGGAAAACGCGCTCTGCGAGGCGGATGCACAGCGCAGGACAGAGCTGGAGTGTCTGAAAAATGCCGGGGAGACGGAAATCCAGTGGCAGCATAAGACGGATACGGCAAGAGAGCAGCTCGCAGTATTTGAAAGGCAAAGAGACAGCCTAAATATTCTTACGCAGGCGGCAGCGGAGCGCGGGGCGGCGTATCAGAAAGCACAGGAGCAGGCAGAAACACATCAGAATCAACAAGCGATTTGGCGCGGTGAGTGGGAAAATGTGAAAGACGCAGATACCCGCAGGCTTAAGCTTGCGCAGGAACAGAAAGACATGGAGGAACAGAAGCAGGCTTGCAAGAAGCTGTCAAGTGAAATCAAACTCCTAAAGAAACAGGAAGGTGAGCTGCGTGCGGCGCAGGATGCCTATCAGCAGGCGGCAGCTGAAAAAGAACGGATTGGCGCGGACTATAGGGATACCGAGCAGCGCTTTCTTGATGCGCAGGCAGGAATGCTCGCACGCACATTACAAGAAGGGACACTCTGCCCTGTCTGCGGTTCCGCACATCACCCAAGCCCGGCACAAATGCCCAAGACAGCGCCGGAGAAGGAAGAAGTTGAGCAAAAGAAAGAGCTGCTTACCGAGGCGGAAAAAAAGGCGGAGGGCCTCAGCGTCACCGCAGGGCATCTGAACGAACGTCTCGCGGAGCAGAAGAAGGCTGTTTTAGAGCTGGCGGACAGTGTTTTTGGTGAGGAGTATCAGAAAAATCCAGAGAGTGATATTGAAGGTCGGCTTGTCCAAAAAGAGCAGCAGCTTAAAGCAAAAGCCAAGGAACTTACGACAGCAGTCAAAAATACCGAAAAAGAGCAGAGCCGAAAAGAGGAATTAGACAAGCTGATCAAAGAAGGGGAGGCGGCACAGAACAAGCTGAATGCACTGTTGCGGCAGGAAAACCAGGATTATGCGGAGATGCAGGGCAAGCTGGACGAGAAACGCCGACAGTGGGAACAGATGCTCTCGGATCTGCAGTTTCCCGATACCGTGGGCAGGGAAGAAAAGGCAATGATAAAATATCTGCAGCAGAGACTGGAGGCGTGTGAAGCGCAGCTAAAACAGGCATCAGCGGACAAAAAGCGCCAGGAGCAGCTAACCCGTGAGGCAGAACGCTGTGAGGAGGAAAAGAAGCGGCTGCAGGCGCAGATTGGTGAACAGGCGGCGCGGCAGGCAGAATGCACTGGTCAGGATAAGACATTGCAGAAACAGATTTCAAATGAATTGGAGAAAGCTGGGAAACTTTGTAAGGAAGCGGAAGAACATATCGCTCACATAAAGGAACTGAATGCAGGGAACAAAAAGGATACAAATACGGAACAGGTTGTACAGCAAACGCTTCCATCTATGCTTTCCATCATAA
The DNA here is from genome assembly GCA_029067205.1 of Lachnospiraceae bacterium. Lineage (GTDB taxonomy): Bacteria > Bacillota > Clostridia > Lachnospirales > Lachnospiraceae > COE1. Next base: position 8,121 of record JAIEEY010000459.1, on the reverse strand, counting down.
AAGATGATACAAAAAAACTTTCCGAATGTGCCAAGGCATTGACAAAATCAATCGCATTCCGCAGACAGCTGGAAGCGGAGCACAAACAGACGGAGGAGACACTGTCCGCAAGCAGCGCAGTGATTGCCAAATTGGAGAAAGAACTGGAGGGAATAAAAAGCCTGCGGAGCGAGAAGGCGGAGCAGCTTTTTGCGAGTTTATGCGCACAGGAGCCGCAGCTTAGTGACACCTATCCGCAATCAGCAGAGGTTCCGGCAGAGGCTCTGCGCGATATTGCCAGCCGAATGGCGCAGCAGCTGGAAAATCAACTGAATACGTTGTTGGGAGAACTTGAACAAAACCATGAGAAACTCCTGACAAAACAGCGGCTGGAACAGAAGATTCCAAAGACGGAGGAAAGCATCAAAGCACTTGTTCAAGATATTCAGAATGCGGAGGTACTCCTGACAAAGCAGAAAGCCGAGGGCACTGCAAAGACAAATGAAATCAACAGTCTGCAGGAACAGCTGGGAACAGAGCCTAAGGAAGCAGTTGAGCAGCGGATCCAGGCATTGATTGAGCGTGTGCAGGCGCTGGGAAAAGCGTTCCAGGAAGCAAAAAAGCAGTATGAAGAATGCAGGAACCGCAAAGGGCACCTGACGGCGGCAGTCGAAACCTTGAAAAAGCAGCTTGACGCAGCAGGCGATGCGGCAGACATGCAGGAGGCAGATGTGCTTGCGCGTCGGGAAAAGTGGCAGCAGGACAAAAAGGAGCGAAACGAACAGCGTGACCGGAAGAAAAACGCTGTTTCCACCAATCGTGAAATTTACGAAAAAGTAACAGCAAAGCAGGAAAATATTCTGGCAGTCGAAAAGAAATATATCTGGATGAAGGCGTTGTCCGACACCGCAAACGGAACATTGAGCGGCAAGCAGAAAGTGGAACTTGAGACATATATCCAGATGACATACTTTGACCGCATTCTGCGCCGGGCAAACCTGCGGCTGATGACGATGAGCAGCGGGCAGTACGAACTCAAGCGTGAGGAGGACAGCGAAAACCGCAGGGAAAAAGCAGGCTTGGAGCTGTGCGTGATCGACCACTACAATGCCACTGAACGCAGCGTAAAGACACTGTCCGGCGGTGAGACCTTTGAGGCGTCGCTTTCCCTTGCCCTTGGCCTGTCGGACGAGATTCAGTCCTACGCCGGAGGAATCCAGATGGATTCCATGTTTGTGGACGAGGGTTTTGGCTCGTTGGACGAGGAAGCGCTTGGGCAGGCAATGAAGGCGCTGGTGCAGCTGACCGAAGGCAACCGCCTGGTCGGAGTAATTTCACATGTTGCCGAACTCAAGGAGCAGATTGAGCGGAAGATTATCGTCACCAAAATTCGAGGCAAGGACGGCGTGAGCAGCAGCGTGGCAGTGGAGTAAATGATTATGGCATATTTGGAATTGGATTCCCAATATGCCATTAATATTTCTGTTAAACTGTAAAGTCTGATATGTTTTCGCTTAGTTCTTTCTTTATTTTTGCAAAATATAATAGATTGATCACAATGCCGAATATCGTTGCACAAGGTGCTGCAAGACCGATCATGGTAAGGCTTGCATTTGGCTGTATGCTCATGAAATATGACATGGGAAGACGCACAACAAAGGTTTGCGCAAGTCCCTGCAGCATAACAAACAATGTCTTCGAATGCCCATTGTAGTAACCGATAAAACTGAACAGGAATGCAGTTGCAATTGCCTCCAGAGCAAATCCTTTTAGATATTCTGCCGCGCGTGTGATGACCGACGCATCGTTTGAGAAAACTGCAGCGAGCAGATCTCCACGGAAAAATGAAAAAAGAGCAATAAATATACCGATGCTGCCTCCGATCAACATGCCTGTGACCATTGCTTTTCGCGCACGTTTCTCCTGTCCTGCCCCCACATTCTGGGCGACAAAAGAAGCCATCGACTGCATAAGTGCACCAGGTACCAACATGATAAAGTTTACGATTTTATTTGCCACGCCGTAACCTGAAGAAGCGTCCAGTCCAAGTCTGTTGATAAAAGCACACAATGCCAGGAAAGAGAGCTGTGTCAAAACCTCCTGGAATGCAATCGGAGTTCCTACCCGTATGAATCTCTTGATCTCGGGATTGAAGCAGATATATTCTTTTTTCATGGCAAACGGAGGATTCCGCTTTCTGATGATAAAAATAGATAATATAACGCTGACAGCCTGTGCCATCACGGTTGCAAGGGCAGCGCCCGCTACATTCCAGTGAAATACTGCGATAAACAGCAAGTCTCCTATTATATTTACAATACACGCGATACCCACAAAGATCAGAGGCATATTCGAATCCCCGATACCCCGGGAAATACTGCTGATCACGTTATATGCAATGATAAAGAAAATTCCGCCGCCACAAATGCGGACATACAATACCGTCAGTTCCAGCGCTTCCTCCGGAGCCTGCATTAAAACCGCAAGTGGTCTTGCCAGGATCAGCATACCTGCCGCAATGATGAATGCCAGCACCAAAAACAGCCAGATCGCACCGCCTACAACCAACCCTACTTTTTCCGGTTTTTTCTCTCCCAGGTACTGTCCCATGACAACCGTGACGCCCATGGTAAGTCCTGTGATCGTAAAGGTAATCAGATTCACAATACTGCTTCCTGTGGATACGCCTGAAATTCCGGCGGTTGTGCCAAAACGCCCCACGATCAGAATATCTACCGCCCCATACATTGCCTGCAGAACCAAAGCCCCTAAAATCGGAATCATAAATCTCAGCAGTTTGGAGACAATGCTTCCCTGTGTGAAATCATTCTTGTTTTCTGCCATATATTCCCTTCCTTTCCTTTTAGTATTCTTCATTGATTTCAGTATTTTCATAAAACATAACCAGTTAATCTACATTATTGTACATGATTTGCAGCATGCGATACAGGTTTTCAATTTCCTCTTTTGTCAGCCCCCGCAGAAGTTTGATTTCCTGACAAGCCACTTCACACTGCATTTCATGTGACAGCCTGGCCGCCTGTTCTGTCATTTCTACAATTTTATTGCGCTTGTCATTTTCATCGGGATAGCAGCGCAGGTAGCCATTCTTCTCCATGCGGGAAACAATGCCAACGACTGTCGGATGGGAAACCTTCAGATAATTCTCAATAGATTTCTGTGTAACACGGGTTCCAGTATCAGATATGAACTTTAAAACCCTGTACTGTGATAATGTAATATTTTTTGATTGCAAAGCGGCATCGATTGATTTCTTGTCTTTGTCCGCAATCTGCTTCATCAAAAATCCAACTGCCTGACGCAAATAGATCACCCCCTTAACTGTAGCCTGCTACATATTTTAACATGAAAGGAAGAATATGTCAATCGTGAGTAGTTTATAACAACATGTTTACAAATATCAAAAACTGTTAAAATGCTGTAGAGGGTTTAAAACTCCATAAAGTCTGATATACTATTGCTGTCAATAGATGGAGGCAATGCTAATGCTGTATGGAGTCTGCTGCTTGCGACGAGGTACTTGAAGAAACGTGTCGAGGAGTTTAAAAGAAGGTATATATGACGCACCAGAGCGGTTTTATAATGGTTTTGTGTTGGGGCTGTGGAGCTTGTTGACAGAAAAAAGTACTGTGCTTAATGTGCACAAGCCCTTAAAGGAGCAGAATCTTGAGGAGGCAAGACTTGTCTCATAGGGTAGATTTCTGGCGAGTAGGGGAGAAAAGAGATCCCCTACTCGATTAGATAAGGCGCCAATTCATATGGCAGGAAATATCCCTGGTCGTGATGGCATGTCGGACATGTCGGTGGTGCCTGTGTTCCTTCATGGATATAACCGCAGTTGGTGCAGATCCATCTGCCTCCGTTTTCACGGGCAAAATATGCGCCCTTCTCCAGCATTTCCGCTACTTTCGCAAAACGAAGCTGGTGTACATGCTCAACTTTCGCGATCTGATAAAATGCAGACGCTGCTTCCAGGAAACCTTCTTCCTTTGCCTTGTCGCCAAACGCCTGATATACGTCTTCATATTCTTCCTTCTCATTATGCTCCGCAGCGCGCAAAAGATCTACCAGACTGTCCTGTTGATCCACCGGATATCCGCCGTCTATAAAAATGGTTTCCCCGGACAGATCTTTCAGCAGTTCATAATATCGCTCTGCATGTGCCCGTTCCTGATCCGCCGTATATTCGAAAATATCGGCAATTGTATACATTTTTGCATGCCTTGCCTTCTCTGCCGCGATGGTATAGCGGTTTCTTGCCTGACTCTCTCCTGCAAATGCTCTCATCAGATTCTCTTTTGTCTTACTTTCTGAAAAACGAACAGCCATGATACACACTCCTTTTTTGTTTGATCGAGCGTGTTTAAAAAATACTTTCTGTCAGATGTGCGCCGCAATTTGTGGAAAATCTGTGCCAAATGAAGGAGCCATACGAAGCAAAAATAAAAAGTCAATGCATTACAATAGCTGAATTTGGAGCAAATGTCACACAAAGTGGGCGTACATATGTCATGCCATAATATGGCGGGAATGATTTTTCAAACATGCTTTAATATAGTATGTTTCATTGCCAATAAATTATTCTTTAGGGGCTGTCAGGAATTTCCCTCGAATACAATCCGCCTGCCATTGTGCGTAATGGATATGTTTTAACATCGAATACGATTTTACTGTTTTAATTGTAGAAAATGGAAAATAAAAGTGTTATAACCTAAAGGTCATCAGACAAAATTAAGAGGCAGCAAAATTGAGTAAACGTATTCTTTCAGTTGTTTTAGCGCTTTGCTTATGTATTTCTTCCCAGTCAGTGGCTGTAGGCTGCGTAGCTTTTGCTTTTATCCTCAGTGATGAGGCATTTGGCAGTTTGTCAGCCAGTACAGCGTTGCAGAAATAACAGTGAAAAACAGTGCCTGATATTTGTGTCAGGACAAGGCGGAGAAAGGAGGCAATGCGGTGGCATTGTTGACTGACGACAACATAAGGAATGTGTCGGCCTTTTGTACTAGGTGATGTGGCATCAGCAGTGTCAAAGGCGGCTATACATTATAATTATACCCCTTCCACTCGCCCTAAGCCCAATCCTGGTGATAGTGACGATAACAATAACAACACTGGTGACAATAACAATAACAATGACAACAGCGACAACACCAGTGGCAATCCCGAAAACAATCATGACGGGGATCGGCCTGAAAAGAATCTGTCCAGTACACCCTGCCCAAAGTTAATGCCTACCAGATAGACATAGAGAATGCAATGCAGGGACATATGTGCTTTCAGTCTTTTGAGGCAGTCCTTGGGGATTATACGATTGGGAGGACTTAGGAACTGTTCAAGAATAACATGTACACCTTGACTTGTCTATTTCTCCGATTGCACAGGTCAAAAAGCCTCGCCGCAGCCCGCTACGCCTACGTTTTTTGACCAAAGGATAGATTGGGGCGCATAATAATTGTTACGCATATCCCTTGAATAGAATCCTTCTGTTAATCCGTGTAATGGATTTGTGTGTACCAGTATAGAGCTGCATTTGCGATAAGACTTCTGCACTTTTAGTATCTATGCTGTCCAAATCAATACGAATGCAGCGGCTGCCATCGATAATGGTTTCCTCGAGCCAGTCAGTGTTGACATTAAATATAATGTCGCTGTATTTTTCCAGTCTTTTCTCAATGATACGCTTGACAGTGATTTTTAATGAGTTCTGATCAGGGTAATTACATGTCTGCTGACTTGTCGCTACTGAGGCTGTGTGGTATGGTTCAGCAAAGTCCTCACAATCGAACTGACCTAATCGGATTTTTTCAGCGGAGTTTGCTGTCTTGCGCATAGCTTCTTCCTGTATGCGTGCATTGACCTGTTCGATATACTGTTCTTTTACAATGTCCCTGTAGGTGTTCACAGGGTTCTCTTTATAGAAAAGTGTACCTTGCGGAGATACCGAAAATTCTATGATACAGTCTTCCAAAATGGGCAGACCGACCCACACGCCGCTGTCCAGATTTTTCCGAATATAGTACATGCAGACCAGAGTGGCATCTGAGAGCAGATATTCGTCTTTTTCCGGCTCATTTATCTTCAAAAAGAGGCAGTACCCCTGCTTGTCCTGCATGTCAATCTGATGTACCGGGAGCTGTCCGCTCTGGAGCAGATTATGGATGTCCGAGAGATACAGGATATGCATTTCTTTGTATTCGTCTAATTCCTGTATCTTTTCAAATGGAATATTTTTGGCTTCATTTGCGTAGACCAGACCAAAATCATACTCCTGTGCGTAGTAGGTCAGCTCGTATTTGCGGTTACCCTTATTGATCTCTGCAATCGGGATATCGTTCAAAAGGTGTTTCTGTAAAGTCTGATTCAGCCATGCCCTCAACAAAATCTTTGATTTTTGTGTCACAGGGCTTTCGTCATAACAGCAGTTTGGATTTACAAAATCCTTGTAATTCCTGAAGAATCTCTGCGTGGTGATGGACTTGTCTCCTGCGACCAGCTGTAGATTGCTCTTGCAGCCACAAGTGCAAAATAGCCTGTGCTCGCGGCTTGCCCTGCGAACCTCCCGAAACAGGCGTGAATTATTGTTCATATAATGGATTTCATCATTGCTGTATTCAATAGTGACCAGCTCATCGATATACAGGATTCGTTCCTGGTGGTTTTCGTCTGCGTAAATACATTCTGTTTTCATTTGCATTCTCCGTGCGTAAGATTTTATGGTAAAAGTATAGCATATTCAGATAACGAAAGCCAGTCTGTTTCCGTATCATGTAGATTGGAATAATTGATATTTTTCTGGTTTTATAATAATCTTAAATCATAAAAAGAAAACCAAACTAATTTTCGCCATGAGTGTTTCACATAGAAACAGAAAAATATCCAAATCAACTTCGCACAACATATTTCAATTAGGTTCTGTGAGGTATTCCAGGTGAAACAATTTACATTAAGATTAATAAGAAACTGTAGAAAGATAAGTGACACATCTTGACTTGTCTATTTCTCCGATATCAAATTGTTTTAACAATTTGATATCGGAGAAATAGACAAGCAATATTAAAAGTTATTTTTGAACAGTTCCTAAGGATATTGAAGAACGGCATCAGAGGATAGGGGAGCAGATTGATACAATTAAGGAGCTGCTCAGTATGGTAGAGTGGGAGGTGTGAATGGTGTTTACAAATAAATTGAAAATAACTGATGCAATAGACCTTGTCCGTGTGTTGGAGAAAGAATCAAGAAAAAGGATGCTGTAATGGTGAGTTGTTAACTTTAAGGGCAGGCACAATGGAATGCGGAAAACTTGGAATCATTTATTTAAGTTATCAAAACGCAGATAAACTGCATTCACTGGGAATAAATGCATCCAATTCATTGTTGTTGTATGGATCACCTGGGTGTGGCAAAACAAAATGTGCTTATTTATTTGATTGCTAAGCAGTTAAATTTGCCATTAGTTATTGCCAGATTAGATAGTTTGATATCCTCTTATCTTGGTACAACGGCAAAGAACATTCGCAGTTTATTTGAATTTGCTCAAAAAATGCAGTGTGTATTGTTCTTGGATGAATTTGATGCTATTGCCAAAGCAAGGGATGACATGAATGAGCTTGGAGAATTAAAACGAGTTGTAAATAGCCTTTTACAATATATTGATGCGATGAGTAAAGACAGTCTGATATTAGCGGCTACCAATCATGATCAGTTATTTGATCCTGCAATATGGAGAAGATTTGATTACAAGCTGGAAATTGAATTGCCGGATAGAGAGGCTGTTGCAGAGTTGATTACCTTATTTGCTAATAATCTATACAAATTCAGCAAGAAAGAAGTTTTAGAAATTTCGACTTTATTTAATGGATTAAGCGGTGCCGATATTGAGGAGATAATTGTAAAATCAGTACGGAATTCTGTTATCCATAACGATTCTTTCACTATTTCTAAAATTTATGAGGAATTGTTTGCAGCACAAAATATTATTCCTCAAAATTGTGATGATTCAAGGGAACTATTACAAATAAAAGCAAAGTATCTGCGCGAGCGAGATCCAAAAGTTTTTAGTTTACAGGTTATTGCAGATATTTTAGGAAGTTCAAAGACAACAATACAAAAATTAGTAAAGGA
>JAIEEY010000458.1 GCA_029067205.1 Lachnospiraceae bacterium | reverse complement strand
TAGACAGATAATAGAAAACTGTCAGGAACCAAATAATATTCAAACACATACCAAGGAGGATTTTTTATGAAAAAACAAATGAAAAACGCAATCGGATTATTGGGTGCTGCCTGTATATCCAGCCTGTTGGCAGTCGGCTGCAGTTCCAGCCCCGCACCTGATCCGGTCAACAGCCAGACCGTTGACCTGCCATCGTCTGCTTCTGCCAACACAGAGCTTTCGGCGACAGGCGCACCACAGGAGGACGCAAATACTGACACTTCCAATGCAGAAAACACAGAAAATGCAAAAAATGCAGACAGCGCCGATCAAAATAACACAGAGGGAAAATGGCATGTCCTGCCGCCGGAAATAGCATCTGTCGTTGACGCGGATTTCGAGGGTACTGTATGGAAAATCGATGGGGATTCTTTTTATATTGCTGAGAATTTCACAGAAGTTCTTGACGATGGTTCCATTGCAGGCGGCGGTCCTTCCCCTGACGCAGAGATTCCCGATTCTGAATTGATCATGGTAGCCTATGAGGAAAATACCCGTTTCTATACGAGAACCATTCACAATGGCGGAGACAGCTACGAGGATACTGAAGCCACATTTCAGAATATTGTGAAAGGTCTGTGTGTCGAACTGAAGGGCAGCTTTGAAAATGATGTGTTCCATGCCACTGAAATTCGGATCGTCATGGTTTCCTAGTATTTCAATTTCTGGCCGAATGGAACACCAGTACAGCATTGCATTATTAATCGAGTAATATGCACCTGCTCTTTGCGCCAGTACAGCGCTGTCGTCAGTCAACAATGCCACCGCATTGTTGACTTCTTCCGACTTGTCCTGACACAAATATCAGGCGCCTATTACTTCAAAATTAATGCAACGCTGTACTAGTTGATAACAAACATAAAAATTCTATAATAGATTGCATCAGGAACTGTAAATGCGCAATATATACTATGCACATATAATATTATTGTAGTTCCTAATGACACCATTGATTTTATTATCGCTCTTAATGTTCGCCGCCTCTTGATATTTTTCAGCGATTTTCCTGATATTCGACAGTCCTGTTCCCTCCTCGAACACCCTGCCCTCAAAACTGTTCTCAATCTCTATCAAAATAAAATCTCCCTGTATGTCTCCTGTCACGCGTTTATACTGTTCCACATTTTTAAATGCCTCCTGTTCCTGTACTTTGTTACAAGCGCAAATCGCATTATCTAAAGCATTTGACAGAATAATACAGAAATCAATATCATGCACCGGACAAGGATACGGCAAAGTCAGGGAACAATGTACATCGACACCATTCCCTTTCGCAATCCCCAGTTTATTTCCAAGTAAAATGTCTACCATCGGATTACCAGTACTACACGGAAACGACATTTCCCCAATGATTTCCTCCATATCGAAGATATAATCAAGATAATGCCCCACTGTAACTCCTCATTCCTCCATTTTTCTACAGTTCCTTACATTGATACAGGCAAAAAACCATACAGATTTGCTTACTCGACAAATTTTTGTCTGCAAATAGCTGCTTATTTTTTACATATTGCAATATTATACCCGAAAACTCTTTACTGCGCAGGCGCGACATTGGCATCTCTATATCACCCATCATTTTTGCGACGCAGCTGCCTTTCCGTTTCCATTCCGTTTCTGCCTGGCATGTGAATGTCAAGCAGCAAAATATCCGGCTTTTGTCTTTCCGTAAGAAGCTCCTTACCCGACTGATATTGCACGAGGTCTGCATGTGGATAGAGCTGTCTGATTTTCCCCGCATACGATTCCCTGATTTCCTTTTCATCATCACATATTACGATCCGAATTTTTTCACTCCCTTTTCCTAATTATCGTTTTTATGTCTGAATAGCGACAATGAAATGCTGTGAAACGCATCTTTTTTGTTGTGAAATATCACTAATAATTCAGCTTTGTTACAATACTCTGTTAAGACACCCTAAAACATTTGCCACTACTAAAAATAGTAATTGTCATTAAAAACGGTTATTTACATTATATACAGCAGACACGGATTGTACAACGTGCTGATAGCATTATCACCCATTGACAGCATTTTACCAAACGGAGTATAATCAAAAAAATGTTTCTGAAAAGAACGGAAAGGAAGATATGAAAATGTATAATCAGAACTTTAAAACAAAGCTGCGGAAGGCATTCGCTGCAATGGCTGCTGCCACAATGGTTTTCACAACATCATGGAATGGTCTGGGAGATATCTCTTCGGTACATGCAGCGGAGGAATCCCAAAGCCGGCTCAATGTGGCTTATCATACACAAGCCGAGATCAGTGCACGTATTAAGAGTGATGGAATTTCGTTAAACGATCCACTTACTTTCGTGACAGAGCCACAGTTGACATCGCCGTATAGCAATGCGGGTGTCTTATCACAGGACACGCTCAATGCTGCCATGAAGACGATGAACCAAATACGGTACATTGCCGGACTGCAGGACAATGTGACACTCAATGAAGAGTATAACAGGAAAGCGCAGGCTGCCGCTCTGGTCAACTACGCGAACCATGCTTTGAGTCACAGTCCCTCGAAACCTGCTGGAATGAATGATAGCATGTACAAGCTCGGATACGATGGCGCATCCAGCTGTAATATTGCAATGGCATCCTGGAATTGTTCCTTAAATCAGACAATCGTACAATCATGGATGGAAGACGGGGATTCCAGCAATATTGACCGCGTGGGACACAGACGCTGGATTCTGAATCCATCTATGGGACAGACCGGCTTCGGGGCAGTCTATGGACCAGGGGGAACCTATTCCGCTCTGTATTGTTTTGACAGGAGCCGTTCTGCATCGGAAACCCAGGTTGCCTGGCCGGCACAAAACATGCCAGTCGAATATTTTGGCACCAAATTTCCCTGGTCTGTCTCAATTGGCAGCAGTGTGGACAAAAACGCCGTACATGTCACATTAAAGAGAGTCCGTGATGGTATGACCTGGAACTTTTCTTCTGGCGTTTCAAACGGATATTTCAATGTAGATAATGGCGGATATGGTCAGAAAGGTTGCATCATTTTTCGTCCAGACAGGATTGACGGATATCATGCAGGAGATACATTTGAGGTAGTGATCACAGGAGGTGGAGTCAATTTATCCTACACGGTAAACTTCTTTGATCCTGACAATGTACAGCCGGAGGAACATATCCTGAATACGGACTGGACTGCGGCAAATGCCCTGATCGCCGGAATCCCAGATGGTGGTACTGCCGACATTCTTACGGGAAACAGATTTGAAGTTCCAGCAGAAACAATGAGCCTCCTTTCTGGCAGAAATATTCTTTGTGCATTACATATTGACAGCGATATTGTATTAAGCTTTGATGGAACAAATGTGCAGTCCAACCCTGCATCCTGGAATGTGGCACTTTCTTATAAGACAGAATTTCTAGAACAGGTCAAGACAAATGCAGCGGCGAAACGCAGTTTTGAGCTGACATCTGTGGGGGCACTTCCGGCTTCCGTGAATATACACGTTGGCTGGGGCGCAGAGAATGCTGGGAAACAGGCAGTTCTTTACCGTTATGACGATGTGTCGGGAATGTTCACCGAGTTAAGCCGGTTCACCATTACAGACAATGGACAATCTATGTTTACTATAGACGGAAATGACGGAAATTATATCGCCGTGGTTTTAAAATACCCCAGATAGGATATACACTTTTCCTTCTTTTGAACAGATCTGAACTGCCTCTTGCGTGAGAGGCAGTTCAGCACAACAATGAAACGAATTTATCCAATCAGGCAATTCTTCCCCCTGAAACGCAAATCCATAGCTTTGTATTATATCTCACGGGAACAGTAGTTATCCCATCCGTCCATGCAAGAGTCAGGACACAGTAACCAAATTCGTATCCTATTGTGACATGGTTAAAGTACTTTGAAACCAGTTCTATCACCCTGCCGTATTTTGGAAGCCGCGTATCATCCACAAGAAGTGCATTTTTTTGTGTAAAAAGTATGAGTTATTGTTGTACATGGTTTATAGATACTACAGTGCGTGGCAATAATTGTCGATTCAACGCAATTATAAGTCGTTTCATGTCACAATATTTATTTTTATGACAGAATGTGATATACTGTCTCTACATGTCATAAATATACTATTGAAATGCGATATAGAAAGGAGTTTTCATTATGGGGTTGATTAAAGCCGGATTGGGTGCGATCGGAGGGACACTTGCAGATCAGTGGAAGGAATTTTTCTACTGCGAGGCGATGGGCAAAGATATCCTAGTCACAAAGGGCAAAAAACGCACAAGTTCCCGTTCTTCCAACACAAAAGGAAATGATAACATCATTTCCAATGGCAGCGTGGTCGCTGTGGCAGATGGTCAGTGCATGATCATCGTGGAACAGGGAAAAATCGTGGAAGTATGTGCAGAGCCAGGGGAATTCAAATACGACACCTCCACGGAACCAAGTATTTTCACGGGGAGTCTTGGCACAGGCATCAAGGAAACTTTCAAGACGATCGGAAAGCGTTTTACGTTCGGCGGCGACACGGGTAAGGATCAGCGGGTGTACTACTTTAATACAAAGGAACTGATTGACAATAAATTTGGAACACCGAATCCGATTCCTTTCCGCGTGGTGGATTCCAAGATTGGTCTGGACGTGGATGTCTCTGTCCGCTGCTCCGGTGTTTACTCCTATAAAATAGCCGATCCTCTGCTGTTTTATGCAAATGTCTGCGGTAATGTGGAGAAGGATTATGAGCGCAGCGAGCTGGACGGCCAGCTGAAAACAGAATTTATCAGTGCGCTTCAGCCGGCATTTGGCAGACTCTCTGATCTGGAACTGCGTCCGAACCAGATTGTTTCCCACAATACAGAGCTTGAGGAGGCGATGAATACTGCTCTTTCGGCAAAGTGGGGTGAACTGCGCGGACTAAAGGTAGTCAGTATTGCGCTTGGCTCTGTCACCCTGCCACCGGAAGATGCGGAAATGATCAAGCAGTTACAGCGCATGGCAGTTTTGCAGAATCCCAATATGGCAGGTGCAACATTGGTAGGCGCGCAGGCGGATGCCATGAAGGCGGCAGCGTCCAACTCTGCCGGGGCGATGACAGGATTTATGGGCATGGGAATGGCCATGAATGCCGGAGGCGGCGTGAATGCACAAAACCTGTTTGCAATGGGGCAGCAGCAGGCGGCACAGCAGCAGATGCCACAGCAGCCCCAAACACCAAAAGTTGCATGGAAGTGTTCCTGCGGGGCAGAGGCGACAGGTAAGTTCTGCCCGGAATGCGGTTCGCCGAAACCGGCAGAAAACAACGGCTGGGTATGCTCCTGCGGGGCAGTCAACAAGGGAAAATTCTGTTCGGAATGTGGGGCAAAGAAGCCTCAGGGTGATGTGAGGTAGTTCCTAAGGAGGAGTACGATGGCAGCAATACAAGAATACAAATGTCCGTGCTGCGGCGGCGCCATTGCCTTTGACAGTACGTTACAAAAAATGAAATGTCCTTACTGTGACACGGAATTTGAGATGGAAACACTGGCAAGCTATGACAGTGAGTTGAGTAGTGACCAGGCGGACGATATGAGCTGGCAGATGGGTTCGGGAAATGACTGGCAGGCGGATGAGCTTGGAAGCTTAAACGCTTACGTCTGCCAATCCTGCGGCGGCGAGATCACTTGCGATGAGAATACAGCAGCTACGTCCTGTCCGTTCTGTGGAAACCCGGTAGTCCTGATGGGACAGTTATCAGGTGCATTGAAACCGGATTATGTGATTCCGTTTAAGATTGACAAAAACGCCGCGAAAGCTGCCCTCCAGAAACATTATGAAGGGAAACGTCTGCTTCCCAAAGTATTTAAGGATCAAAATCATATCGATGAAGTGAAAGGGGTATACATTCCGTTCTGGCTGTTTGACACTGGTGCCAATGTCAGTATGCGCTATAAAGCAGCCAAAGTCCGCCGCTGGAGCGATAATACCTATGATTATACTGAGACAATGTATTATGCAGTAAGCAGGGGGGGAAGTATTAAATTTGAAAGTGTTCCTGTGGACGGCTCTGTCAAGATGCCTGATGATCTGATGGAATCCATCGAACCCTTTGATTGCTCGGCAGTTGTTAATTTCCAGACCGCATATCTGGCAGGTTATCTGGCGGATAAATATGATGTGAGTTCAGAGAAGAGCATAGAACGTGCCAACGACCGGATCAGGAAAAGCGCCGAGGCTGCTTTTTATGAGACTGTCAAGGGCTATTCGACAGTTACGAAGGAGACTGGCAGTATCCAGCTGCAGAACGCAAAAGTATCCTATGCCCTTTTTCCAGTATGGCTTTTGAGCACTACATGGAACGGTGAGAATTATCTTTTTGCCATGAACGGTCAGACAGGCAAGATGGTCGGTAATCTGCCATTGGATAAAGCGGCATATAAAAAATGGCTGTTTGGTCTGACAGGGATCATAGGTATAATATTTTATGCCATTTACTGCCTGCTCTGGTTATTGTAAGGGGGACAAAGGATGAGGACATTACATAAGAGATTGAATGGCATATGTTTTGCACTGTTATTCGCTGTATGTACAGTAGTTTTACTATCTGCAATTTTAGTGCTTCCCACGTCTGCGGCAGGTGATCTGCCGAGGCTTGTGGATATGGCTGATCTGCTATCGGAAAGCGAAGAATCCGATTTGTCAGACCTGCTGGATGGGATCAGCGAACGGCAGCAGGTCGATGTCGTGGTGGTCACAGTCGACTCTATGGAAGGTGAAACTGCTGTAGTATATGCGGATGATTATTATGATTATAACGGCTATGGCTTTGGAGACAGGCGGGACGGAATCCTTCTATTGATCAGTATGGAGGAAAGAGACTGGTGCATATCGACACGCGGTTATGGCATAACGGCATTCACTGATGCAGGGCAGGAGTATATCTCTGAACAATTTGTGTCTGATTTGAGAGCAGGTGATTATGCAGCAGCGTTCACAAATTTTGCAAAGCTGTGTGATGATTTTATAACACAGGCAAAGACTGGAGAGCCATATGATGTCAATAATCTTCCGCCTGGATCGTTTGAGCCCGTCTGGGGTCTTCTGACAGCACTGGCAATTGCGTTTGTCATATCGCTGATTGTGACAGGATTCATGAAAGGACAGCTGAAATCAGTGCACAGCCAGTTTGCGGCAGATAATTATATCAAACAGGGCAGCATGCAGCTTACGAAAAAGAATGACTTATTTCTTTATAAGCATGTTGACCGCAGGAAAAAGCCAGAAAACAATAGTTCCAATCATTCGAATCATTCGAATCGTTCAAGCAGTTCTGGCGGTTCCCGGACACACAGATCTTCTTCCGGTGCGACGCATGGCGGCAGCAGAGGAAAATTTTAACCAGTTTCCCAAATAGAATAACCCTTCCCACGGTTTGTATCTTTATTTAAGTGTGAAAACGTAAAGATACAAACCGTGTGGAAGGGTTATATTATTTGAAAATTATTTTTCGTTATATTGATACTTCTTCAATTTCCTGCCGGTGATGATGCAGATCAAACTACCGCTTACACCAAGTACAAACATCATCAGCGCAGCACCAGAACCCTTTCCTGAGCCAAAAAGAGTTTTTAGAATTGATATATTGCCATAGTCGCTCATAATCGGTTCACATACATGATCTACCATAAAACCACCTAAAAACAATCCGATAGGAATCGTAAAAAATTGAAGCGTGTTACGGCACGCATAAACACGCCCTTGTAGTTCCACTGGAATCGTAGTCCTGAGAATCACATCCAGATTTGCACTCATAACCGGTACAAGAAGCCATCCGATTATCTGCCCAATGCACCATAATACAGGTTCTCTGGAAAATGCTAACAAAAAATTTTCCGTTCCCAGTGAAAACAGCATTGTCACATAAATGACTTTTACCCTATCCTTCGGTTTTGGTAAGGCGGAAACAATCAGACTGCCAATAATCATAGCAACACCAGAACAAGATGTGACAATTCCCAGAACAGATGAACCGCCTTTCGGATTCGGAAGCACATAACCAGGCAGCGTTGCATCAAAAGCTGAAGCCACCAGATTAACACCCGACATAAATAATATCAGTGTCATAATCAGCGGATTTTCTTTCAAAAACACAAGACCTTCTTTTGCAAGATTCATTACACGTTCTCTCTTCTCACTCTTGTTTTCCGGGATTCTGATAAAAAACAATAATGCCACAAATGCAATGGTAAAGCTTCCAACATCAGCTGCGATCACACCAGTGAGCCCTGCAAATGAGTATAATGCTGTGGCAATCAAAGGATTCAATATGGATACCAGTGAGTTTGACAAAGAGCGAAGCCCACTTGTCTTTTGATAATACTTTTCTGGAATGATCAAAGTCATAGCAACCTCTGAAGCAGGCTGTTGTACTGTATTCATTAATCCTGAAATCGCATTTAGAACATATAAATGCCATACCATCAAGCGATTTGTCCTAAATAACACAAATACAATTATTGTACATGTTACTGCAAACACATCGCAGCCAAGCATCGTCTTCTTTTTGTCAAATCGGTCTGTCAATGCGCCGGCAAATATGCTCATTAATACATATGGTGCATAAGAGCATATGGTAAGTGCCGCTGTGCTCAGGGAAGAACCAGTCTTCTCATACAGCCATAAAGTCAGTGCAAATGCCGTAATACTGCTGCCAAGCTGAGATACACTCTGGGTACTCCAAAGAATCAAAAAATCCCTTAACTCAAAAAATTCATTTTTCTTAATATGTTTCATTTCTTTGCTCCATTTCGTATTAGATATTTCTCAAAACAGAAGCAAAGTCTGAGGATATCAGCACAATGCTGTTCCTCCATGCAGTCTCCTCAGACTCTGCATGGAGCTATTACAATACAAAGCTTCATTTTATTTCCTTTCGCGTTTATTCATTTGAATGCAAACTGTCTGATAGACATATCTTTATCCTTCAAAGTTCGGCTTGTCGCTGTCAGCAATATTAAAATTATAGCATACAACCAACTGAATCACAATGATATATCTTGCAAAATTGATTTTTCTGTTTGATTGGCGTTACTGTTCAGATTTCCGCAAAAGTAGTGGGAATCATGCGCCAAATTGCTAAAAGCTTTAGCTTTTTCCCTTTATCAATTTGTGTGCAAAAATGTTGCTGTTCACACCAACAATGTGCAAAATCATGCGAAAATCTGGCAGGGTGTAAACAGTAACCATTATTCTGAGTGTACAGGACAAAAAAATATGCAAGAACTTGATTTTGAAAAATGGGAGGAATATAATAAAAAGCGGAAATATTTTTTATACTTAGGAGGAGATGGAACGTGGGAACCTATTACAAGCATACAAAAACCGAAAAGATTGATGTGCCGTATTCATTCTGCTGTGAGCAGTGTATGAAAGACAGCGGACCGATGGTTGCGGTTATTTCCGGCATGGAGGCGGAAATCAACAGCAATTACAACAAACTAGACGATAAAAAACAGCAGAAGTTGAATGAGATGGCTCATGCGAATCTTGTAAGGGCTGTGAAAGAAGCGCATCGCAATGCCACGGAAAAACAGATTTATGTCAAAGCTTTTAAGGATCAGTGTCCGTTCTGCAATAAGCCGCAGTCATGGGCAGTCAGTGGTATCAAGGATGAGATGTTCAGTACGCCGAGCGTTTGTGTTATTGTTGGTATTATAATCGGTGCTGGGTGCTATTTCTTTTCTGGAGTGGACTATAACCTGATCCTTGCCCTTGCTGTGGTGGGAATTGGTCTTGTAGCAGGGGCAGGCAGCCTTTTGTTTAACATTATGAAAGTACAGAGCAAAAAGAA
Organism: Lachnospiraceae bacterium; assembly: GCA_029067205.1. Lineage (GTDB taxonomy): Bacteria > Bacillota > Clostridia > Lachnospirales > Lachnospiraceae > COE1. The sequence goes on along the minus strand of JAIEEY010000458.1, from coordinate 27,061 downwards.
ACAGACCTCGACGGCTGCTCATAAAAATGTACCAGTTATTGAATGGGGCGCAGTGCAACATATTTTAAATGAACAGAAATAGGGCTGATCATATCAATTTGTATCTGTAGGTAAGATATAGCATCTAGGAGAAATCTTAGATGCTTTTCTTATGCCCGCGCAAATGAAGAATATGTTACTAAAAAAACGCAACAGCAGTTCACGAGTATAGAAAAATTTCCGATTCTTTATTGAACCTGTGGGTCAAGGAAATTAGCAGTTTTGTGTGGTGGTAGAGAAAATTTTCCTGGTTCGATTGTTCTGCTTACGGACTTTGTATTCTGGCTCTTGACAAATTTTTAAATCTGACTATAATATAGATTAGTCTATAAAATAGACTAATCTGATAAGAATCTGTTTGTCTTGCAGATAAGGTGTTTTTGCTCAAAGCTACAGCCAAGGGAGATTCTTGGCGTGCAGGGTAGGAATTATTTTAAAAATGCTTGCGAATATGTTGCAGGGGAAATGTTATGCGTTTTTAAAGAATGGAGGAGATCATATGGCACAAAATATCACGGAGGCGATTGAAGAGGTCAGTTTGATTAAGAGAGTAATCGACAGGACTCAAAATGATTTTTCAAGGATAGCTAATTTTTTCATTGCAATTGGGGTTGTCAATCTGGCGACATACTTGTTGTATGCAATCATATTACAAATTATTAAGGGAATAGAGCAGGTGCCGTATTCTGTATGGAGACTTTTCTGGGGATTGAATTACGTTTCGATCACAGGGTATGTAATCTTGTTTTGGCTCTATCGCTATAAGATGAAGAAGTGGAACAATCATTTGAGTATGAGTCTGATCAATATTTGGGGCGTTTTGCTGATTGGCGGGGAGGTATTTCGTCTCTTTTTCTCGAGTACGTATTTTCAGGAACAGAATGTCCATTTTTATCAAAAGACACTGATGTTCCTCTTTCCGGTAATCGGCTGCTTTGTCTTGGGATTTGTGATACAGGATAAGCTGATTTTGTGGGTGTCGTTTGTGGTGGCGATATTGTATATGTTTCTTGCAGTGACAGGGTTTTCAGTCAGCGCGGCGGATTTTCATGGAAATGATATGGAAATCGGATTGGATGCATTCCTGACAGCAGCGGTCGTCTCAGTAGGAATGGTGCTGCTTGGAATGGAGTTGAAACGGAAGGGAGCAAAGTGACGTGGATATTTCTTCAATGCCAGAAGTGTTTAGCAATAAATTAAGGCTGTCCATAATCTCGGGGCTGATTACTGGGGAGAAGGATTTTACGGAACTGAAAAAATACACAGAGGCAACCTCCGGCAATCTGAGCGCGCAGCTGTTGAAACTGGAAGAATGGGGCTATGTCAGCTGCAAAAAGGAGTTTGTCAACAAGAAACCCAAAAGCACATACAAGCTCACCGAGACAGGCATCATGAATTTTAGGGAGTATGTGGAGATGCTGGAAAATGTGTTGAGGAGTATGGAGTAACGTGTTGGCAAAGAGATGGGGGGATAGCTATGCTTGTAAAAATGGTCTGCAAAAATATGGACAGGAAAAATATGCTGCTCTATGCGCTGAGCATTATTTTATCAATTGTGCTGGATACCTTTTTCCTGTCGGCGTTAATGGTGAATGAGCAATATGGACTGGGCGAAAAAGCCGGCAGCATGGATTTGCTCTGTACACTGTTCTTCTTAATTGCAGGTGCAGTGTCAATTTTCTTTACCTTCTATTCGACGGGATATTATGTACGAACCAAAAATAGGGATTACAGTCTGCTGATGATGTTGGGCAGCAGCCGAAAGACAATATTCAAATTCTATTCTGTAGAGTTTTTGCTGATCTATGTTTTTTCTGTTGTGTCGGGGATTTTTGTGGGAGGTATTTTGTCCACATTGTTTTTGACGGTTCTTAGGATATGGGGGTATTTGGTTCGATTTTCACTGTCCGATATTCTTAGGTTGATTGTCACGGTGATCAAAGCGAGTTTCTTGCTTTTTGTTGTTGAATATCTGGTAATTTTAATCTATTTTTCGAAAAAGGATTTGTCGGCGATACAATTGAGAAGTGTGAGAAAAGAAAAAAGACATGAGACAACTTGTTTCCTTGTAGTCGGGGGAATTGGTGCGTTCGCCTATGCAATGATTCTGTTAAGGCGGAATGACACTTTGTATGAGATGCTCAGCATAGTGGTCTGTCTGGTCGGAATGTACATGATTCTGTCGTATGGCGGAAGTTTGACGCTTACGATTCTCAAGATGTTTCAGAACTTTTATTATGGAAATATGATTGTCTTAAATGAGTTTTACTTTAAATTCATAAGCAATTGCAGGCTGCTTTATATGATGTTTGTACTGGATTTTGCAGTATTGTTTTTTACGGGCGGCTGCGTGATCTCACGAATTCAGGAGGACGTGGACAGCGCAGAATATCCTTATGGTTTTGTGGGAGTGATGCAAAACAGTGAGCAGACAGAAATTGAAAAGTATCGGGAACTATTGGGTAATGACCGGATTGAGTTGTCGGCAATTGAAGGCGAAATAAATGAACAGGGGTATAAAGAGACATATTTATGTATTTCGGACAGGGATTATAGTCAATTGACCGACCACGATATTCAATTGGAGGAGACGGAGGCGATTCTGGTAAATGAATCCACAATACTTGACTTGGATAAGCCGGAATGTGTTTTGACAATTGTGGAAGTGCGCAATGAAATCGTTTTTGGAATGGAAAAGCCGGATTGTCTGCGCGAGTTTATCATATTGCCGGAATCGGTTATAGCTGAATATAAAGGAAATGAATATACGATTATCGCAAAAAAAGGAGGTCTGCAGAAAGAATATGAGCAGTATAAGAATTGTTTTCAGGAAACAAATGCAGACATTTTCTGGCGGTGTGCATTTTTTGCAGACGCCAACGAAAATATGACTTTTGTCAAAATCATTAGTGTGTTTGCGGGGCTCTTTTGTCTGATATCCAGTTTTGCGCTTTTTGTCCTGAGAGTGCAGGGAGATTTACCGTTGCTGAGGCATAAGTATGGATTATTGTATCAGATTGGAATGTCGGAAAAAGCCATAGCGAAAGCGGTGTCCGCAGAATATCGGAATCTGTTGCTGATACCACTGCTCCTGTCCATTCTGATATCGGGTATCTATATGTTTGCCGAGACGACAGGATGGAATGAGGGGATTTGGGATTATGTGTGTAGATATATTCCTTTTCAGGCTGCATTTCTCGTTTTGAATAGTGTATTAATTTACGCCTGTTTGAGAAAATTTCGGAGAGTGATTGTTGAGAATGTTGATCGTTAAATTTTGTCTTTTACGTCTGTGATTGTATTTTTGACAAATTAGGAACTGTAGAAAAATAACTGATACAGATTGCGCAGGATATTTCTTCGAGATGAAATTGATAAAGCAATTGGTTAAAAACGTAGGTGTAGCGGGCTGCGGCGAGGCTTTTTGCAATTTTCAATTGGAGAAATAAACAAGTCAAGAAAGCTGTATAGGAGGAGACGAAGCATGAGTTTGGTATATGTACGTGGATTGAGGAAGAGCTATCATCATTCGATAATGGAACGGATGGCTGGTGAACGAGCGTATTCTGTCCTGAAAGGAATTGATCTTCAGATAGAAAAAGAGGATTTTATAGGAATCATGGGGCGGTCTGGCTGCGGCAAGACAACACTATTAAAAATCATAGGGACAATAGACCAGCCGACAAAAGGAAAAATATATTACGGCGACACAGACGTGCGCAGACTTCAGGCGGATAATCTGTCTGAGCTCAGACGAAATAAAATCGGCTTTGTATTTCAGGATTTTATGCTGATGGACAATCTGTCTGTGGAGGAGAACATCATGCTTCCACTGGTGCTCAATCAGGTAAAATATCGGGATATGAAGGTTGTGGTGGACAGGAATGCCCATCTGTTGGAGTTATCAAATCTCTTGAAGAAATACCCATACGAGCTCTCTGGCGGAGAGAAGCAGCGCGTTGCGATTGCGAGGGCGATGTCCAACAATCCAGATATCATTCTTGCGGACGAGCCGACGGGAAATCTGGATATATCATCGGCATTGAATATCATGGACTGTTTTACAAGGATTAATCAAGACGATCACAAGGCAGTCGTGATGGTGACACACGATCCGCTTGTCGCAAGTTATTGTCATAAAATCTTTTTTCTGGCAGATGGTGTGATTCGGGATATCTGCGAGAGGAGTGATGACCAGAGTCAGAATGCGTTTTATGAGCAGATTGTGAAGTTGGCAGCAGATACTGCATGTGGATAATGCGATTGGAGCGCTTGGTGAAATGCTAAGTGCTTTTTTGTTGCAGCTATTTCACTTATATTTAATATATTGTGACAACCAGGAGATTTAATGTGTCTAATTCATGAGATCTCAAACAGAAGAAAGGAGTGACAGCGTACAAGACGTATATAAAAAGTACACTGCCGGTAAGCGGGCCATTTTTTTCAGCTGATGGAACGGTTTTTGCTACGGCCGCTTTGGACACAAACCAGATGAAAATCACAGTCTGGAGTGCGGCAGATTTTTCCATACTTTATAAAGAAGTCATTCAGGATGACAGGGAAGAAATGTTCTACCGCTCTCCACAAGTCTGCCTGTTCTCTGATCTTCGGAGAAGTTTTTCAAGGTTTGATTCTTTTTGCGCCACAGAGTTTGCAGACTCTGTCGCGTTTTGGTTTCCATTAAAACAATTCCGCATACAAGATATTTTGATTGAGGTCATGTCGGCGGCATGATATAATGGATAATATTAAAGCAGCGAATGGCAGTCATAAAAGGAGTGGGTCTAAGGAGGAGAGGGCGCTTATGGCACGCACAGAATCAGTTGAGCTGACAGTGTTATGTCTGATATATGACAAGGACAGGTATTTATTGCAGAACAGAGTGAAGGAGGATTGGAAAGGATACACGCTGCCGGGCGGACACGTTGAGGCGGGGGAGTCCATTGTCGATGCTGTGGTGCGTGAGATGCAAGAGGAGACAGGACTGACGGTGCTCAATCCCAGACTCTGCGGCGTAAAGCAGTTTCCGACAGATGATGGGCGCTACATTGTGTTTCTGTTCCGTGCAGACCAGTTTGAGGGGGAAGTCGTCTCCTCGGAGGAAGGAGAAATGCACTGGGTTGGGAAATCGGAGCTGTCGTATATGCCTTTGGTAGAGGATTTTGACCAGCTGCTGCAGGTGATGCTTGACGATGGGCTGAACGAGTTTCAGTATGTGATAGAAAACGATGAGTGGAAAGCGATATTAAAATAGAAGTTATGATAGAAAGAGAAAGGAACAGGCAGTAGTGTGAAAATAAATTTTTCACACGGCAAATTTGTGCTTACGCCCAAATTCGCAGACTTTGGTAAGAATGGGGGATTAATATGAATTATTATTTTATAGACTATGAGAATGTCCACGCTGATGGATTTACGGGGGCAGAAAATCTCGGTGAAAAGGATGTAATCTGTGTGATGTACACAGAACAGAGCAAGGCATTTTCACTGGAGTTGGTGGAGAAAATCGCGCGGCAGCGTGCAAAGCTTGAGTCCTACAAAGCAGGCACAGGGGCAAAAAATTCTCTGGATTTCCAACTGGCGTCTTATCTGGGATATATGATCGCAAAAAGCGAGGGTACAGACGACTGCTTTTATATCGTATCCAGAGATACGGGCTTTAATCATCTGGTTGATTTCTGGGCAGAACGCAATGTATCGGTGAAAAGGATTCCCAATTTTATGGGTGAAGAGAAGGATTCCAAAGCAGACGCAGAGACCGCAGAGGAAGAGCTCAAGACTAGGACAAAACCAAAGGCGAAGAGCAAGTCCAAAGTATCGGACTCAAACAAGGCTACCAAGGAAGAACTTCTGCAGTATCTCACAGAGGAGGAGTACTCGGACAAGATTCTGGAAATCTTTAACAGTTACAAGACAAGAGTCGCCATCAACAATGGTTTGAGCAAGGAGTTCCGGGACAGTCAGAAGAGCAGTGCCATTTACAAAAAGTTAAAAACGCTTTTAAAAGAAAAGCAGAAATCTTAGAAAAATATCAGGAGGAACGATGGGAGTATCAGCAAAGGGACGAAGGCGGATTCAGTATCATGGTCAGAATTTTGTGTGGTGGATTGCGCCGGACAGTGATGACTGTGACAGGATTTATCTGAATATCGTTTCCGAGGATAAAAGTATTGTACTTGCCTATAGGGTTAATAGGGAAAGCTTTCGTATCATCAGTAAAGGAAGGCGTCTTCATGGAGAGAAGACTTCCGGGAAATGGCAATTGTGCAAAATTCCGTTTCAGGAGCCGCTGCTGGTAGTGACGCCAAAAGATGTGACACAGATCATTGCGTGGGCAGTCGGTGGAAAGGGGGAACAGGGCTGAATGAAGAGAAAAGTAAGGACGATAACGGTAAATGGGCAAAAGTTTGTCTGGTGGTATTCGATTTGTGAGCATGAGACAGTAGTGCACCTCTCACCGTTTGAGGATAAGACTTCTGTGATCAGCGTCGTTTTTGCTGATATAAAGGATAGTCTTTACGGTCAATATAATGAAGGTGTTGCAGTATCGTGGGTTGCAGTAACGAATCCTTTGCAGGGTGGTATGATTCAATATAATGAAGGAATTACGATGTCTATGGGTAATCCAGAGTATTCTGTCACGCTTGTTGAGTCCCGGACGAATCCGGAAGAGTATTATTTCACGATTATTGAGCCGAAAATGGCAGGGTTGCTGCTCACTTATTTTACAGAGCAGAATTATTTATTTGAGACACGAAAAAGCATCACATTAAATGGATACGATCTGCTTTCTCAGATGGGATATCGGGTTGTTGAAGTGAAGAAAGGACTTACCTGGTGAGAAAATCGAGCAGGGAACTCTTCCCTACTCGATTTGTAATACTTTATTAGTTTCGATGATCATATCTTCCACGTCTTTTGCAAGCTGCTCTAAATCCTCCATCGATTTTTTGATACTCTGGCTGTTGTCGGATGTGGTCTTTACGCCCTCAATCGCGCTGTTTGTCACTGTGATCAGTTTTGTGACAGTAGATTCAAAGTTTTCGATTGCCAGATTGACATTCTCGATCGCACTCTTGATTTCTTCGTCATTTTCTTTGGCGCTGCTGACAGAGGTCTTGGAGTTATCAGACAGCTCCCGGATGTTGGACGCCACAACTGCAAAGCCGCGCCCTGCTTCGCCTGCCCTTGCAGCCTCGATTGCAGCATTTAGTGAGAGGAGGTTGATCTTTCCGGCGATTTTCTCGACGTTCTGTGTCATTTCATTGTATTTCCCAATGCTCTGATTGATCGCCTGCATCGCCTGTGTGATATTCTGGTTCATCTGGTTCAGCTCTTCCATACGTTTTGACACATCTGTCATTTCCTGTGAGCTCTTGCTGCTCTCCTGCCGGATCTGTTCTGTTTCCTGCTTTACCATTTCAATATTTTCAAAGAGGTTGCCAAATACGCGCATCAGCTCATCGTTCATGGCAACGACCTTTTCGTTGACCTCGCTGACTCTGTGGCGTTCCGCCTGAATGGACTTCATCATAAATTCGTGACAGTTTTCCGGTGTGTTTAATCCCCGCGAAATCGCGATCGCCATTTCGCGGCAGGAGCGATAGCCACAGGAATGGCAGTCAAACCGTTTCTCGGACGCAGTGTGTTTGCCCATGCGTGCGAACGCGTCATCGATTTCTCTTTCGGAAGTCCCTTTTTTGTCGATCGTATAGCGTTTGTATGTACGTATGTAATCATTCAGATTGAGTGTTTTGTCAAATTCGGCAAACTGCTGGTCCACGCCTTTTTTGGTGGTGTTTGCCTTGCGGACTTTCTTGGCATACTGTTCCACATCATGCATGATGTTGTTCATGGCAAAGCGCTGATAGTGAACACCTGTCGCAGGTCCGCCGTTGCAGCCGTCGCCGCAGTTGAGCACGTCAAAGAGATCCGGCTTGTCCTGTTCCCGCAGGGTGCTGTATGTATCCATATCGTGATAGAGCGATTCCGTTCCCTCGGAGGTGATGACATTCATCTGTGGCGCATGTGTCAGAATATTGCTCATTAGTCCGCCCGGCTTGGGATAGATGGCGCCCTCTAACCCTTGTTTGCCGTCAAACTCAAATTCGCTGTAGACCTTGACCTCCGGCAGTCTCACATTGTTTTCTTCAAAATACTGCCGTAAGTGCTCCATGGTCACATTGTAATCTATAAGTCCTGTCTCACGAAATTCCTCGATTTTGGCGACACAGGGCGAAATAGCGGCTATTTTTCCTTTATACCCCAGAACTTTTTTGATATATACAGCCAGACAGAGCATAGGGCTGTGGATCGGGGAGAGGTTGGAAAAGAGTTCGGGTTTGTGCCGCTGCACATAGTTTACGACTGCCGCACAGGGCTGCGAGATCAGTTTCCTGCCAGGATTTTTCTCCATATAGCGCAGGTGTGCCCAGGTGCAGATGTCTGCGCCAAAGCTCACATCATAGACCTTCTTTGCTCCGTGGTCTTGCAGCCACTGGAGAGCATGGCGCCAGTTTCCATCGAATGCAATCTTAATGGAAGGAGCGGCAATCAGTGCAATCTCCTGTCCTCGTTTCAGATCTTCGAGAAATTGCCGGGTATCATCGACATACGACCGTGCACCATGCGAACATGCCCTGATGCATGCGCCGCACTTGATGCACTTTTCATCATCTATCACAATTTTTAATTTGCCATTCTCGTCCATGCGTGCAATGTTGGCGTCCCCCACCGGACATGCGCGCACGCAGGCATTACAGCCTACACACTTGTCGATATCTACGTTGATAATACTCATGTTTGTACCTTAGTGAATTGATACACTATCCTTTCGTTTTTTATTAAAGTTATGGAGTAAATATTCTTGTGTATATTGTATAGATATATTATAAAATGCTCATGTATATGTGTCAATATGTATAACGATTCAGTCAGGCAGAAATCATGACCAAATTGGAACAGTGAATGAGAAAAGTCTGGGGATAAAACTGTTGAGAAAATCTATGAGAAGGGGTAGAATTTAAAGAAAGAAGCAGAACAGTCTCATAAGTAAAATGCAAAGGAGTACATACATATGGTAATTCAAATACCGCAAACCGGGGTGATTAAAAAGCAGAAATTTGATATCAGCAATGATGTTTCTATTATATATGGTTACAATAACTGCGGCAAAACAACAATTCTGAACGCGCTGGATGATGTATTTCGCAGCAGACTGATGGAAAAATTCATATTGGATCAGACAGGAGAAATAGCGATATATATACCTACAAATCGAATTGTGATCAGCGAGAATAACACTGACAATATACAATTAAAGGATTATGAGGAATTTATTCATTATCAGAAAGATAGTTACAGGGATTACAGTCTTCATCTGAAACGGCTTCGCGACCAGCTGTTGACGAATAGAGTGATACATTCTTTTATCTGCCGTACCATCAGTAAGATATTTGAGATCAATGTAAAAGAATTAAGCGGCAGGTACAGTGACGGGATTGAAAATATCATCAATATTTATCTAAATGTGATCTGGGCAATGACCTGGGATATTGACATTTCATCTGTGACGGAAGAATTGTTTAATGAATTGCTGGCTCAGAAGCAGATTTATGTAATGATTGATGAAATAGAGATGTTTCTCCATGTGAATATCCAGTCCAAATTGATCGGGAGCATGAAAGCAGATTTTGCCAATTGCAGTTTTATATTGACAACACATTCGCCGCTTCTGCTGACAAGATATAAACACTGTTTCATATATGGCATAAAGAGTGGCAGGTTGGAGAAAATTGAGGAAGATGTGTATTATGAAGATCTGGACTGTATATATGAGCAATTTTTTAAAGTGGAAGAGCTTCCGACGCAGGTGAGGGACGATATCAATTATATAGGAGATGCTCTTTTGCTGAGTGATGATGTTGATGCGGATAGGCTCCATACTGCCATAGAGACGTTAAGGCAGGAATATCCCAATTTATACAGAAGGTACAATAAGATTATCACAAAAGCGCAGAACATTGGAGAACGGAATGATAAAAATTAACAGAACATACACCCCGAAAGCACTGTCAAAGACGAATAAAGAGTTTAAGCTTGCTATAGCGGGCATGAGTACGAAAGATGCATATGACTTTTATAATGCACATAAGAAAGTATATTATTACAATACAGCCGAAACCAAACGGCATTTTAAGAAAATGAATCATGAGCGATGTTCTTTTTGCACGAAGTTCATACAGGATTTTGAGGATGAAATGACGGTCGAGCATATCAGAACCAAAAGAAGGTATCCGCAAATGATATTTCAATGGAGCAATCTGTTGTGTGCTTGCAGGACATGTAATACAAAGAGAAGCACTCGTGCACACGATTCCAGGAAATATCTTGATCCTGCTAAAATAGTTGACATTGAGAGGTATTTTTCTTATAAACTGGATGGAACGATTGCTGCGGGCAGAGAGCTGGACAGTATAGAGAAGGAAAAGGCGGAGTATATGATTGAATTATACCGTCTGAACCGGGAAGGCCTTGTTTGTAAAAGACGGGAGTTTATGCGGGATCTGATGTCAGAAGATGGATTTTATGAGGAATTGAAGAAAATGGATACATCAAGTCAAAATATAATATTTTTATCTGTATTTGCGTATTATAGGAGGTGTAAAGAGAAATATGGAGAGTAAGGTGTTTGCATTGGATCAGACGACAATTAAAAAGCTGCTGACAATATTTAAGCTTGTGATACCAGATTTTCAAAGAAATTTTGTGTGGAAGAAATCAAAAAAAGAGCAGCTGCTGGATTCCCTGTTTCGAGGGTTTCCAATTGGTGCGATCACCCTGTATGAGGATAAAAATGCATATTATATTATAGATGGTCTGCAGAGGATCAATACGCTGAATCAATATCTTTCCCGTCCGGGCGCGATTATTCCATTTGATCGTTTTTACAAAAAGGTTGAATCGGATATTCAGGAATTTTTAAAGAATGAACAATTGAATACCGAGCCAGCAGCATTAAGCAAATGTATCAAAAAATGGTATGAGAAGCTTAATAATCTGTATGAATTTGAGAAAGTGAGTGTGTTGTATTCTACGCTAAAGAATGGGGATAAAAAGATTGCAGCGGAATTTGAAAGTCTGGAGCTGGTTGAGCGGCTTCTGGACATTCTAAAGGCAAAAATTGAAATCGCGCATGATGATATTGCATTGATCATTTACAGGGGAAGTAAGGAGGATCTGCCGGAATTATTTAAAAATATCAATACAGGAAGTGTGGCCTTGTCCCAGTATGAAATATTACAATCCGTATGGAATGACTATGTTTTGAACAGAAGCCTGATTGATGACGCAGGTGAGGCATTTGACAGAGAGCTGGATCTGATCAGAGGTGAGTATGAGATTGACGCTGTAAAAGAAGCAGGTGTGTTTGATATTTTTAAGAATATCGTTGGAGTAAATCACATGATCTGCTGCAAGGAGAACTGTGATGTTATTTTCAGATTTTCAGGTTTTAAAAAAATATCGGAACCAAAGCGATTTGATAACGGGACTGTGAAATATTATGACAATGATAGTATTGCTTTCGAGATTTATTCTACGATTTTGAGTAATGCGCCCAACAAGATTATCAATGCAATGGATTCTGTTTTTAAGCATGATGACTGTGATAGGATCAGCCGATTTGTCAATATGCTTAATAAAGCTGTTATCAGGTCAGTGGATATTGCGATTAAAGAATTAAAGCAGAGGGATGTCGGTATCTTAGAAAGCAAATACCATTCTTTATTTATTCTTGCGGGCATTATTTTCTCGATGTATGACATCGATGTCGAACATTTGACTGTAGAGGAGACCGAGATCAATTCAGAGATTTATGATTTCTGTCTGGATGTGGAACAGCATCGAAAGGGCAGGTGGTTTGTGGATGAGAACAGGCAGATAGGATTTTTCAACAAGAAGATCGCGGGTTTACTTGAGAAGAAAAAGGAAGTTATCAGTTCTCATGAGGTAAGGACAAAAGGGTCAGCAGACAATGATAAACTGAAAATTAAAATTGGGTATGAGGTAATAGGTGGTCGTACCGTAAAAGAATTTTATGAAAAGATATTTGCGCATTTGAATGAACAGTTGGATCTGAGTGATAATATTCCTTTTGCGACAGGTAATAAGCGCTATCTGGTAAATTGGACAGATCATCATATTAATGGAGTGCCATTTGTCTCACCTGTCAAAATTCAGAATTATTATGTTGAGACGAACAAAAACAAAAAAGATGCATTGAGTGATATATATAAATATATAAAAAATATCGGTGTTGATGTTGATTATGTAGATTAGTGCATTTTTCAAGCTCGCTTTAGATATAGGAACAAACCTCACCAGATAGAGAAATCTATTCGGTGAGGTTTCCGTATTGACAGCGGGAATAAAATAGGAAAGGAGCAGGAATATGAAAATAGCAGATATGCATTGTGATACGATATCCGAGATCTGGGAGAGCAGAAAAAGATGTATTTCCGAGAAAAAGGGAAATCCCCATCAGCTTTCTGGGAACAATTTACACATTGATATTCAGAAAATGAAAAGCTCAGGTTACTTACTGCAGAATTTTGCCATGTACATAGATTTGAAAAGGGGACTTGATCCGTTTGCATATGTGCTGGAGCTGATTGATGTATTTTATGATGAGATGGAAAAAAATAGAAATGACATTCGTGTCATAAAGACGTACGATGATATCCTTGAAAATGAGAAACAGGGAAAGATGTCAGCGCTCATAACGATCGAGGAGGGCGGTTGCTGTAAGGGACAAATCGAGAATCTGGAGAGATTATACCAGCTTGGGGCACGCATGATGACACTGACATGGAATTATCCCAATGAGCTTGCAAGCCCCAACCTTTTTATAAGGGACACACAGATGGGAAAAAGCGCTGAAAAGGGCAGCGCCATCAAAAATGACAAAGGGTTCTGTATTTTCGACAGCTCCAAAGGATTGACACAAAAAGGGTTTTCATTCATAGAAAGGATGGAGGAGCTTGGCATCATCATTGACGTTTCGCACCTGTCCGACGCGGGCTTCTGGGACATTGTAAAAAATACGAAAAAGCCGTTTGTGGCAAGTCACTCCAATGCGCGCGCGCTGTGCGGACATTGCAGAAATCTCACAGACGACATGATCAAAACGATTGCGGAGCGCGGCGGCGTGATCGGACTCAATTATTATGGGTGTTTTCTAAATGAAACAAATGATAGTCATTCCCGAGTGTCGCGAATGGCGGCGCATGCACGCCATATGCTCAATGTAGGGGGCAGCGAATGTCTTGGGCTTGGTTCTGATTTTGACGGCATCAGCGGCGAACTCGAGATACAGGACTGTTCCCAGATGCACAAGCTCGTTGAGGAATTTGAGAGACAGCATTTTACAAATACTGAAATCGAGAATATTCTGTGCCGAAATGTCATGCGGGTATACAGGGAAATGCTATAACACAATTTTGCAGAAATCACAACGAATATGCAAATCTATAATAGTGTCTTTTGCATAGGAAGAAGAAACTGTACAAATACATGAATATCTGCTATAGTAATACCTGTTATTGCAATTTATTAGAGGAACTTGAGAAGGTATTATAAGAAAGCAGAGGAAAATTTGATTGGATACAATGTGATACAGGAGGAAAATATGTATCAGTTAATAGTTGCACAATTAAAATCTTTGACAGAGGACAATCCCTATCAGATTTCCAATCTCGCAAATGCGGCTGCATTGCTCTATGACAGTCTTGATCAGATCAACTGGGCAGGGTTTTATATTATGCAGGATGGAAAACTGATCCTGGGACCATTTCAGGGAAAGATTGCCTGCACGCAGATCGCAGTCGGGAAGGGAGTCTGCGGAAGGGCAGCAGCTACAGGGGAGACACAGCGCGTCGATGATGTCCATCAGTTTGAGGGGCATATTGCGTGTGACAGTGCATCAAATTCCGAGATTGTCATTCCTATATATAAAAATGGAGAGTTATTCGGTGTTCTGGATATTGACAGTCCTATAATAGGACGTTTTCGTGAGGAAGATCAAGTAGGGTTGGAGACATTTGTCAGGGAACTGGAATCCGCATTGTGATACAATGATTCGAAAAACTATAATGTACATAAGATGCGCAAACAACGGGTTTGTGAGCAAGGTGATCAAGTATCACGGCAAGGCTGCGCAAGCTGCCGGAGACCCGCAGCTTGGCATACAGGTTTTCTATTTCCGACACCCGCTGCCTGCATTGCCTTAGTTCCTTTTTCTGCTGTTCCTTGTCCGCTGACAGTTGGGGATTAAGACGCTTGGCAATTTCCGTTACCATTGCTTTCCTGTCCGTCAATGCCTGCCCTGCGTGTTTTTGAATGTCTGCAAGCACAACTTCGTGTACCGTCCTCGCCTCAATGTTGTGTGACGAACAACCCTCTTTCCCGAACTTGCGGTATTTGGTACAGCAGTAGAAAGTCCTGTCTAGTACATTGCTCCGCTTTCTTTTCTGTTCCACTTTGGCAAGCATGGAACTCCCACAATCGGCACATTTGATAATCCCTCGGAAGATGTTGTCATATCCGCTTGAACTTTCCCCGATAACGGGCGGTCTGCTCTGCAAAATCTTCTGCACATTGTCCCAGCGGTTCTGTTCAATGATTGGCTCATGTGTGCCATAGATGACTTCACGCTCTGCAAACGGGATATACTGTCTTTTCTTGGAACGCATGGTCTTGGTCGGTCTTTCTGCCACGATAAGGTTTCCTGCATAGACTGGATCGTGTAATATCTTGCTGACATAAGCGGTATCCCAGTCATACATTTTTTCCTCGTCAACGAATCTCTCAAACAGTTCCTTTTTGTAGAAACTCGGCTTTATGACCTTTGCCTTACGCAAGCGGTTACAGATAGTGTGAAGCCCCACGCTTGATATTTCCCCGTTGCGTATGTCCTCAATAAGCTGCCTAAAAGCAGGGCGGTCATAGTTTGTACCGCTGTAACCGTCATCAACATAGAACTGACAGTTCAGAAAACCGTTTCGTTTTGCTTACTCTTTCAGCATGGTTTTCTGTGTGCCCATACTCATGCTCTCGTTGTTCGTTCCGTCATCTTTGGAAAGCCTGCAATATAAAGCAGTGATTTTGTCGTTATTTAATTTTGCTCTTTTCATTTCGTCCTCCTTGATGAAAAGGGACTTCCTCTTAACTCATATTATACTATATTCCCTTTTCCGTTTCTATTTTTTCTGTGCCTACATAGTGCCTTTCCACGATAATTTTTGTGGGTGTCGGCTATCGGTAGGTTCTTTGCCCTGTCATAGTGTTTGTGCTCATAAATAAATCCAACCGCACATAACATTATAACTATAATATTTATCCATTCTGAATAAATTGGAAATTCCTTTCTCCACACTGCTACATTCAAAAACGTATTAAAAATCATAATTCCGAAATATGCAATTACCCATATAATAGCATTGCCGATTTTCA
Source organism: Lachnospiraceae bacterium (assembly GCA_029067205.1). GTDB lineage: Bacteria > Bacillota > Clostridia > Lachnospirales > Lachnospiraceae > COE1. The sequence continues at coordinate 11,512 of JAIEEY010000458.1, read as the reverse complement.
ATATATTTTCTCCCATAATATAAATCTCCATTAAATCTGTTCAGCTAAAATCATACCACAATCACTCTCATATTATAGTTTCCGCAAATAAAAAGGTGGCTAATTTTCCGTTAGGATAAACCACCACCAAAGGTAAGCAATATTTAATTTTCATGTGCTAATTCTACAAATTAGAAATTGCCTTTTTGCTTACGGATTAACTTTCGCATACATCACGCCCACATTATCTCTAAGCATTCCATTTTTTTCATAAAATGGTTGATTAGATACTATTGACATAAGCTGAATTGTTTCTATTCTTTCTTCCCGTAAATAGTTATATAATTCATGTAATAGTTGAGAACCAATACCCTTTCTTTTTTTCAGACTTTACAAACAATTCAGAAACATAAAAATCACTATCTTCAGCATATGGATCAACAAAGCCTAAAAGAGCGCCCTGTATGCCATTCTCATCATACGCTTTTAGACCAAATCCTTTATAATTGCCCAAAATAGCATTAACTCTTAACTCTGCTTTTTCTAAAGTCCATGTTTCATTCCATGGTTCATCTTTATATGCCGACATCATTACTTTTGCAACTTCTATAACATCATCTTCTTTTACTGGTTCAATAGTCAATTTTGTTCCCTCCAAATTCTAATTTATTTAAATAAAAACTATTTCCTTTTCTTTCGTTGCAATTTTTTTGATAACTTATTGCCTTTTTCTTTCTTTTTGATATATGCACATCTTTTTTCAGCTATAAATACATAGTACCCATTAAGCTCTTGTACTTTTACGCCACCAAAAACAGATGACAGTTTATTTTTATACCATTCAAGGCGTTTCGTAACCATTGCCATTCGCCCACCAATTTTTAACTTTTTGAAGCCAATTTCAATAAAGTGTTTCGCAACTGAAAAATCCGTATGGTACGGTGGATTAGATAATATAAGCGTGAAATCATTTTCGATGATATTATCTAATCCGTTGCTTATTCTGGTATCAATATTAGAAATACCATTCAATTCAGCGTTTCTTTTGGCAAGGCTTACAGCTATTTCAGATATATCGCACATAACAACATTCTGTCCGCCAATCTTTTTACCCGCCAAAATCCCCACAACACCATAACCACACCCTAAATCTAATACTTTGTCATTTTCGGAAAAATCAATCAATGAAAGCATTGATAATGTTCCAATGTCAACAGCATTTGGCGAAAAAACTGTCGGTTCAGTCTCAAATACCAATGGTGTATTTTTTATTTCTGTTTCAATCATAATATTTTACCCCTACAAACTTTGAACTGTTATTGCTTTGTAATTGCATAAAAATGTTATAATTTTCATTTTTTGTCGATTTACTTAACGTAAATATTCTACCACACTCGCCTGCACAATTCCATTACATCTTGCTTAATCTTATTTTGTCTTATTCCGTTTAATCATCATCTGCCTTGCCCGTTCCTTCTGCTCTGTGCTAATTGCCCTCGGCTTACGATAGCTGATGTACGATTCCGAAAAGAAATAGGTCTTAGATACTTCGTCCTGCCCTATAAGACTGTATGTGTTGGGGAAGCCGGCAACAAGCGTGTCAAGTTTCCGCATAACCGCCGTTCCTGCTCTTTCTTCATGGTCTTTACCCTCCTGTAATATAGATTGATAGGATTGATTTGGTGCTGATAGCTGTTTTCCCCGTTTGTCGCCCCTCCGCACTATCCAGCATCAATTGGACTGACTGCGCTTGCATACCACAGAGAGACATTTAAGGATTCCGATCATGTCAGGATTCACCCGATTGTGATAAAAGGCGGTAATCCGGTCAACGCGGTGCCAGATGAAGTCATAATAGAGACGCTTGTCCGTGCGTCGAATCAAGATGCAATCGTGGACGCGGCGGAAAAGACCGACCGTTCTTTCTTTGCAGGCTGAGCTGCGATCGGTGCATCTGTGGAGATCGAGACAATGCCAGGATACCTGCCAACATTTTCACAGGAGCCAGACGCAGAATTGGTGGAAGCGGCCAAAATTGCTGCCGGCGGCAAATATGAGGTTGAAATTGAGGGAAATTTCCACAGTGCTGATTTTAAAGTGGCTGATGAAGAGCTTGCGTATATCGTGAATGCAAAAGTAATTGCACTTGGAGCATATAGATTATTAAAGGATAGTACAAAGGAAGCAAAGAAAATTGCAGCGGAGTATAAGCCGAAATTTACCAAAGAAGAATACGTGGCATTTATGGATTCCATGATTAAAGAAGGAATCGATATAATTCAGTATTGATTATTCCTATCAAGATCGTATAATATTAATTGCAATAGATGCATTGAAATATTGAAAGGAATGGTTATCGATGAACAAAGAGCAGGCGTGGGACTTATTAAAAGAATATAATAAGGATGAATTTCATCTGGAGCACGCAGAGATTGTGGGCAGTACAATGCGGTATTTTGCTGAAAAACTGGGATATGGGGACGAGAAGGATTTTTGGGAGGTTGTCGGAATCCTGCATGACCTTGATTTTGAGATGTACCCAGAGCAACACTGCATCAAAGAACAGGAGATTTTGAGGGAACGCGGTGTAGATGAACGACTCATTCATGCGGTGGCAAGCCATGGATATGAACTTACGGTGGATATCAAACCAGAGCATGAGATGGAGAAGGTGCTCTATGCAGTGGACGAGCTGACAGGGCTGATTGGTGCAGTGGTAATCATGAGACCATCAAAAAGCGTCCAGGATCTGGAAGTAAAATCCGTAAAGAAGAAATACAAGAGCAAAGGATTTGCGGCAGGCTGTTCCAGGGAAGTGATCGACAGGGGCGCCGAGATGCTGGGCTGGAGTCTGGATGAATTGATACAGCAGACAATTGACGCATTGCGGACATTCCGACCGTGAACAGCAAACATTTGACGCGTTGCAGTTATATCGGCTTTTAGGAATTTTCATGTGCAATGAGTGACAAAAGGGCGTGATCTTATGATTGCCCTTTTGTTATGCGTACAGTCGCCATGCGAAGATCATATATGGCAGATTTTTTTCATGGAAAGTTGAATAAGGAACTGTAAAGAAATAACATGTCAAGGTGCATAAGTTATTTTTTACAGTTCCTAAGTAGCATCTATAAAATAATTTCGAAAAATGCTGCATCGTGCGTCAGTGCGTTCCGGTTTTTGTAGTCAAATAAAATATAGGCAGGCGCTTCCAGCCTGTCTGTGCAGTCTGCCAGACATTCTTTCCACACAGGGTAAGAGAATTTTTCAATATGCGTCATTCGCAAAAGCTGTACCGATGTATAGTTGTCATATCCTTTCAGATATTCATGTGCCTGCGCCTCGTGTTCGAAGAAACGGCGCATTTTTTTCTTTTCCGCAGCATTTTTGTCTATGGCATTTTCTGGTGAAAAGTCTGGCCTGCTCTTTAGATTTTCGCGCAGATACAGGTCGAAGGCAAGAAGCTCGACAAAAAGAGTACGCCTGTCTGACGCAACAGAACATGCAAAGTCCAATAACACCTGATAGCGGTAGCTTCTGGAAGGTGTACTGAGCATATATCCGTTTGCGCGGTAATAGTGCGCAAGTGCCTCGTACATATGGAAAGGGGAGGCGAATTCCTGTATCAGGACAGGTAGTGTGTGGGTGAACTGGTTTGAATTGTAGTATATTTCTACCATTTCCTCGATCCCTTTTAATTGCAGAATATCGTCAAAGCTTAGCCATTTGGTATACAGCACTTCGTAAGGTGGCCTGGAGCCGTAGACAATACCATATTCGTCAGCGTGCTGTTCCATTGGTGATCCTTTCAACACTTTCAAAAAACCAAGCTGCAATTGGTTGGGTTTCATCGCATACACATCATTGAAAGAACTGACAAAACTGTCATAATTCTCGTAAGGAAGTCCGGCAATCAGGTCAAGATGCTGGTGAATATTTTGAAAGCTGTGGATGGCTGCGACTGTGTTTCGAAGTGCGTCAATGTCCATGCGGCGGTTGATTGCCTGTAATGTAGTTTCGTTGGTGGACTGTACTCCGATTTCAAGCTGGATTAGTCCAGGACGCATACCATGCATCACTTCGAGCTGGCTGTCGGTCAATAGGTCTGCGGCTATTTCAAAATGAAAGTTTGTGACACCATTGTCATTTTCTTTCAGATAACTCCAGATGGAAAGTGCATGCTGCTGATTGCAGTTAAATGTGCGGTCGATAAATTTTACCTGTGGCACTTTGCAGTCAAGGAAATACTGCAGTTCGGATTTTACTGTTTCGATATTGCGAAGGCGGACTTCTTTGTCAACGGAAGAAAGACAGTAGGCGCACCGAAACGGACAGCCGCGCTGGGATTCATAGTAAATAATGCGGTTCTTAAAAGTGACAAGTGTGTCATTTTCTTTTCTCGTTTTCTGGTAAGCAAGCATCGGATTGTATATAAAAGGCAGCTTGTCAATATCCGTGAGGCTGCGCTCTCCAGTAAAGCCATCTTTGCAGACAATTCCCTTGATGCAGGACAAATCTTTGTCCTGCATCATGATATCCTGTAACACTTTCGCATGTCCCCAATAATACTTCAAAAGCTCCAAAAAGGTCTCCTCACCCTCGCCGACCATGATTCCTGTGAGCTGAGGTATTTCCTGCATCAAATTTTGGGCACGAAAAGAAACTTCTGGTCCGCCGAGCCAGAGTTCCGTATCAGGCAGCAGCTTGGGCAGCTCCGCGAGCAGATCCTGTATCATATTCCAATTCCAAATATAGCAGGAAAAGGCTGCCACATGAGGTTTTTTTTGATATAGGTCAGCTAAGATGGCATTGGACGGCTGGTTGATTGTGTACTCTGCAATCTCGAGTATGCAGCCATCGGGACGGACAGAGTAGTATTTGTCCGCATAGGCCTTTAAACTGTAGACAGCTGGATTGGAGTGGATGTATTTGGCGTTGATTCCGATTAGGAGGACTTTGTTGTTTTGGGTTAGGTTCATATTTCTTGGCTCCTGTATGTATGAATTTGATTTTATTATAACAAATCGTATTGAAATGTAAAACGATTTAACAGAGCTTTATTGTGTTTGTTTTGATTCATGTTTCAGTAAAAATGAATGGAACTGTGTATGCATATGTGGTAAGATAACAGTGTTAAGCAATGTGAAAAATTGGAATTAGAAATGGTATTACACGAAAAAATTGTCTAATCAGCTATTATCATAACGGTAAAGGAATCGTTATAAAATGGCAGGGCATATAGAGATCAATATTAGGATAGCCAAGTGTTATGAAGTAACTTGTTCAATAATAAGTTAGAGGAAGAAAGGAGAATGAATTATTATGGTAACAAAGGAATTGATGACAGAAACTTTAATGGCAAGGTACAAAAACAATGACATGGACAGCAGGTTGGACAGAGACAAATTTATAGGAATGTACAAGGACGCTGTAAAAGATTATTATCCACAATTGAAAGAGATGTATGCGAAACAATCAATTTATGGGATTTCGTTTGAAGTTGCAAACATTGTGCAGCGTGTGTATGATGAGGATTTTTATACAATCGTATATTTCAATACAGAGGAAATGTACGCAGAAAATATTGAAAATTGTGAGGAGGATGAGAAAGATCTTTACCGTTTTGGGGCGTGGGCTGCGTGGGATGCGGTAACAGCGGAGTCCGCTCTGTTTGGACAAATTCAGGATTATTTAAAGCAGAACAGTCTCAATCTTCCTTTAGCTATTTCAGAGTATGCGGATCCTTTATCGGAAGAAGCGGCAGAATGGTATGAAGAAAATGCAATGGATTTTGAAGATGCTTTTGAAAAGGAACGCGAGCAGATCCGTATGTGGATTGCCGAAGCCCTAGGAGAATTGCGGAAGGAAGGCTTTTGGGAAGATCAGGGGAATGCGGATCTTTATGTTATCCCGTTTGGCGGCGAGTGCGATATTGATTACGAAGAAATGGTACAAACCTTCCGTGAAATGGACCAGGGCTGCCATGGAACAGAATTTTTGGACTATCTGGCGGAACAGGAGGCAGCAGAAGATGAGTAAACTAGTCAAAGAATATATCAGGGGAACATCTGGGAAGCAAGTATGAGACAGTACTGGATCAGAGAATCCCCATTGGAAGTTATCCAGTGGAATTGTCTGTGTATCACTCTAAGATCGCAGGTCTGCGGATTGTCGCGGCAAAGCTTCGAATCAGCGGGGACAGGCTGCGCGCTATGAGATTGCCATGCCGAAAGGGAGTAAAATAGAGGATCTTGGCAAGCCAAAAGTTTTTACCTTTTTTGGTGTAGATGCAGGTCTTGCCTGCTTTGCAGATGCGAAAACATCGGAGGATTATCGACTGTTTCTTGAAAAGTGGCAGAAAGAAACTCCCGGAAAGAGCAAATATACGGATTATTTTGAGGCTCTTTTCCAGAAAAGCTATGAAGTGTATCCAGAAGTACAAAATGAGGGTGGGAATTTCCTATTGTGGCAGCTGCCAGAAACCGGACAAAGACTCGTTATGTTCTCAAGCGGTATGGGAGATGGTATATTTAGTGGATATTGGGGGCTGGATGAGGAAGGAAAGATCGTAAATCTTATCATGCCCTTTATGAATCCGGAGTATTTTTAAATCAAGGAGATTTTTATGAAAAAACGAATTACATTTGCAGCTGTATTAGTCTGTATATTCGGACTGGCCGGCTGTTCGTCTGAGAAGGCTTTTGGTATTGCTAACGCAAGTAAAATTGAACTTTGTTCAGGAAGTGACGGAACAACTGTTGAGATAACGAACGAAGAGGATATTCAGTACATAACAGACAATATAAATGATTTAAAGTTTAGCAGAGGGAAATCCAGCAAAGATCACAGCGGTTGGAGTTATCGACTCAAGTGGTATGATTCCGAAAATAATCTGATTGAAGAACTTATCGTTATGAGTGAATATCAGATAGACTATAAGGATTATTTCTACACAAGTATAGACACGGATCATGAAATAGACATATCTTTCCTTGAAGATACATTGAAAGGTGTCTTATAGGTATCACGGAGAATAGAAAATGAAGAATATAGAGAAACTTTATCAAAAACTTTCAGAAATAGACATTGATGATTTTTATTTATTGGAGGGAGAATTTTTACTGGAATTGTATGATTCTGTTTCGGCTGAAAAAAGACCATTGTGTGTGACTGCTTTTTTCACAATTTCAAATTGGTTTGCAATGTCCGGTCGAAGTGGAGTGTGGACATTTTATGAAGCAACAGCTCCTAAAGAGATAGAGGCGACCATACAGTTCTTGAAACAGAAAGGCGATGATGAATTCGCGTCTATTTTCTGCTATGGAGCGCATGACTATCAAAATCCAAGGTATGATGGGAATTGGAATTATCCAGATGAGTGGATTGAGGAAGCCGAAAAAATCGACCAATGGATAACAAATCATAGAAATTGGCTATATATGTGGCAACAGAAGCTGCTGCTCGACAACAAAGAAACAATTTGTGCATTGGTTGGCTGATCTGAATCGATTTGGATAGTGAGTAACAAATTGCGGATGAATAAAAATTTGTGTGCATGGAGAAATTGGTTTCAAAATTCGGTTTGTGAGCCAGTCGAAATACAGACCATGACAAGCACATAAATAAATTGATATCTTAGAGCGTGTATTAGCAGTCATCTATGTGCTTATCATGATACTATCATAGTACATATAGTATTCTTTTTCTTGATTTGAAATGTTGTTACTGTTCACTCCTCCCATCAAAGCAGAGGGAATCAAGCACCAAAATGCTAAAAGCTTTCGCTTTTCCCTTTAGCATTTTGTGTGCATAAATGTTGCTGTTCACAACGAAAAAACATATAAATATGCAAAACACAATAGGGGCGTAACAGTAACTATACGAATAAGATGATTCTTTTGTCCTTAAAAGTTTGATTGCAGCCATTGGCTGCAATATGTTATAATAGCCCTGTCCCACGGCAGAGGCATCATGACCAATTTTGCTGTCCTGGAAAAAATATACAATTACGAAGGAGTACTCAAATGATTAAGAAATTTTTTGAAGAATTTAAGAAGTTTATCAGCAAGGGAAACGTGATGGATATGGCTGTTGGTATCATCATCGGCGGCGCGTTCACAAGCATTGTCTCCTCGCTTGTCAATGACATTATCAATCCGATCCTTGGTCTGTTTGGCGGCATGAACTTTGACCAGCTTGCGTGGAATATCACAGGTGATGTCACACTGTATTATGGAAAATTCATCACCGCTGTGGTCAATTTCCTGATTATGGCATTGATCGTATTCCTGCTTGTAAAAGTCATGAATACGGCGATGTCCCGCATTCACAAAGAGGAACCGCCCAAAGCCCCAACCACAAAGACATGCCCATTCTGCAAATCCGAAATTGCAATTGCGGCTACCAGATGCCCGCATTGCACTTCACAGCTTGAAGACAACACCATCAAGACAGAGCAAATCGAGCAGAATTAATCTGCTCGATTTTATTATGCCCTACTTGATTCATCTGTTTTGCCAAGCAATTCTGTCAGCACTGCAAAATCTCCCAGCGTGAGCGCTTCCCCGCGTATCGCAGGTGACAGTCCCATCTTTTCCAGTGCAGACGAGACTTGCTCTTTTTTTATTTCTAACCCTGCCGCATTGCCAAGCCCGTTCACCAGAGTTTTCCTGCGCTGATTAAAAGATGCGCGAATGATATCGAACATCAGTTTTTCATCTGAGACTGTCACTGGCGGATTGTCATGGCGCGTCAATTTTATGACAGCACTGTCAACATTTGGACGCGGCATGAAACAGCTCGCCGGCACTGTCATCATCACTTCGGGTTTCGCATAATACTGAACTGCCAGGGAAAGCGCGCCATAATCTTTTGTGCCAGGACCTACCTGCATGCGCTCTGCCACTTCCTTCTGCACCATGATTGTGATGCTCTCCAACGGAACATGGCTCTCAAAAAGCCCCATGATAATCGGTGTCGTGATGTAATATGGAAGGTTTGCCACGACCTTGACCGGCTTTCCGTTATTTTTTTCCTGCACGATCGCGTTGATATCCACTTTTAAAATGTCTTCATTGATGATTGTAATATTGTCATAAGCTGACAGTGTATCCTGCTCAAGTATCGGTACCAGCTTTTTGTCAATCTCAACCGCCACCACTTCCCTCGCATTTTCGCAAAGGTATTGTGTCATCGTGCCAATCCCCGGACCAATTTCCAGCACACAGTCATTTTCATTTACTCCTGCTGCAGCAATGATTTTTTCAAGAATATTTGCATCAATCAGAAAATTCTGTCCATATTTTTTCTGGAAATTAAAATTATATTTCTGTAATACTGCAATTGTATTTGTCGGATTTCCAAGCGTTGCCATCTATTACCCCCTCGTAACCATTGTTTTATACTGGCGGTCAAAAAGACTGACCGCTCAGTATAAAGTGATGCACACAGCCGCAAATACGCAATGCGCATAAGGAAATATGCCGCTTTGCGGCTGGCGCAATACTCACTTCGTTTATATATGATACATCCGCCTTGCATTCTCCTCTGTCACAGATACAACCTCATCGTATGACATTCCCTTGATTTCAGCGATTTTCTGTGCGATATATGGTATATTCAGCGAAGAATTCCTCTTTCCGCGGTTGGGCTCCGGCGACAGATACGGACTGTCCGTCTCTAACAGAATCCTCTCCATTGGAATGACCTCGACCACCTCTTTTAACTTCTTGCCGTTCTTAAAGGTGACTACGCCGCCGACTCCGATGTAAAATCCCATCTTCACATACTCCTGTGCCATCTCCGCGCTGTAGGAAAAACAGTGGATCACACCTCCGATTTCACCGGCATTGTGCGCCGTCATCATGTCGAATGTATCTTTTGCGGCATCTCTGGAATGGATAATCACTGGTTTTTGGACTTCTCTTGCAAGCTCTAACTGGCGGGCAAACCACAACTTCTGTATCTCATGGGAAGGTTCGTCCCAGTAATAGTCAAGCCCAATCTCTCCTACTGCGACAACCTTTTTGTGAAGGCACTGTTCCCTGAGCCATGCAAAGCTATCCTCATTCAGCTCTGCTGTCTCGTTTGGGTGTACGCCCGCTGCCGCATAGACAAAAGGATACTTTTCGGCAAGTCTGATACTCGCCGTTGTACTCTTCAGACTTGCACCCACATTTACGATCAACCCGATTCCATTCGCCTGCATGGACGATAATAATGTATCTCTGTCATCATCAAATGCCTCATCATCATAATGGGCATGTGTCTCAAATATCATTTTATATGCCTTCCTTTCTCCCAGGGAACTGTGCAGAAATAACATGTGCAGCTTGCATAGGCTATTTCTGCACAGTTCCCTGTTTATGCAGATCAATCACGCATCATCATCTGCCGCAAAATTTGTATAATAAGCGACAAAACCTTTTATGATATCCTCCCGCGAACTGACAGATTCCGTTTTTTGTCCGCCATTTTTGAGGCTGTCGATCCATTCGCCATCGATCATACAACCAACGTCCATATTGATGCCATACTTTGCTTTTTCAAGCAGCGGCACATCGGTAATATCGCCGATGCAATACAGATATCCGCAGAGCAGTCTGATATACTCGGAGCTTCCCTCCTGAAAATGCTCTATTTCCTGCTCGATCAGCTTACGGATCCCATCTTTGGAAATCGTGTCAAAATGAAAACCAAATCTCTTTATGCAATCCTCTGCCCTCTGCTCATTTGTCAGCTCTGTCGACTCCATATCAATCAATAATTCATAATTTTTCGCGATGATATTATAAACTGTATCATATGTAACAAGGCGATAATGCCTGTAACTGCCTTTGTCATAATCTTTTCTCACAGGAAGCGACTGCAGCCATGCGCTCTCCTCGATCAAGTCAAAATTGCTGCTCTCATGGTAACTGACATCTCCCAGGTTTTCGTAAGTGTCCAGTTCACAGCAAAAACTGGCCAGCACTCCTTCAAAGGTCAGTGTATAGGGAAGCCATTTTTTCCCACTCCTGTTATTGGAAACCGCTGTCTTGTTGATCTCCCCCGAAAAAATCATATGATATCCATCATCCTGTACTCGATCAAGAAAAATGCCATCGCGTTTCCTGATAACACCTGCGTCTGTTTCGATTGGGACTGACCGCTCCATTGTTGTTCCTCCAAAATCGTATGTTATTGTAGAATGTATATATGATAATGGAATTTATAAAAGATGTCAATTCATCACAAATTTTTTATCTACGAGTTCTTTGATCATATGGATTTATATGATATACTGATACCAATGTTACTGGCGCGTGTTTTTATCAAAAATCAACCAGGGAAGGAAACAAAGTCAGCACTCCCGAACCTTTGCAGGAACTTCACAATTTAACCATGTTAAATCTGCGCGGCAATCCTTTACAACCTGGAACATTGTCTTTCCTGCACAAATGCAACCGGCTGGAAATGCTGGATCTGGCATTCACCGGCATACGGGATTTGGGGGAGTTGAGCCATTGTTGCGCCTGATCGCTGACATTATATG
>JAIEEY010000457.1 GCA_029067205.1 Lachnospiraceae bacterium | reverse complement strand
TTATTTTACTACTTTTCCCACAAAAAAGCTTGTTTCCTGCATTATTTAGTGCGAATTATTTTTTCCTTTCAAGGCTGATGAGCACGCTTATGAGGGCTTGAATTTAAGAAACGGAAATATTTATGGTGTGTACAGCGGCATGCGTTCTGGTGTGCGTGTGGAATATAATAAAGATGTGGTTGAAGCAGCAGGTTATTCGGAAATTCCTACAAAATTAGAGGATTACATTAATATGGCAAAAACCATTACAGAGCAGAACGGCGGCAGCTGTTATGGTATTGGCTTTACCTCATCTTCACCTTTTGAGCGTCTATTGGAAATGTCTGCACAGGTTTCCGGCATTTTCTATTATGACTATGTGAACGGTAAATATGATTTCAGCGGTTACAAGGAAATCCTTGAGCTTGGACAGCGATTTATCAGTGAAGATATCGCATATCCTGACCAGCAGGCTGTTGATAATATGAGGGCTTTATTTGCAGAAGGACAGTTTGCACTTTGGAGCAATGCATCCCAGGAGGCTTCTGTGTTCACAGACCAGATTCCTGTGAATGGTTTTGAGTGGGGTGTTGCACCAGTGCCTTCTATAACAGGTGAAATCAAAGGTGCATTGCAGACCACACCTTCCAAATCCTATGGCATTGTATCTTCTTCAAAGAATAAGGATCAGGCATGGAAAGTAATCCAGTTTTTCCAGTCTGAGGAATTTATAAAGGGCTATCTGGAAAATGGTTATTGTCTGCCAATCAGCACTTACATGGATGGCGTGATTGACAAGTCCAAGATTGGCCGACTGGCTGATTTCTCTATGTTGGAGTATGAATCTATATATCCTCAGCCGCCTATCATTAACCTGACGGGCGATGATTATCGTATTGTCCTTTGGAATGCGGTGATGGATTATGTGGATATCGATGATGCTATTGAAGATTTGAATACCCGCTACAATGAGGCGCTGGACGCGGACGTTGCTTCTGGTGCTGCCAAGAGGCTGGTAATTTCTGATTACGATCCGCTTCATCCCAACGATGGAACAATGACTTATCTTGAAGAGTAATTTGCGGGAATAAAGAACAGTGCAGTATTGATGCACAGTTTCTATGGAGAAGGGGGGCCGGAGGATGGTTCCCCTTCCTGTTTGCTATATCGTGTAAAGATTGGCAAGGTGGTATCAGGATAGCTGCAGCGCGGTATCAAATTCCCATAAATGAGTGGGGGATAAGGAGGATTTAATGCAAAAAACAAACAAAGGGAAAACGAAGTTTAGTAGAGATGATCTGGTGGCAGGGCTGATGCTGACACCTGCCATTGTGTTTCTGATTGTGTGTTCTATATATCCGTTTATCTGGATTTTTCGGTACATTTGTTATGATTATAACGGATTTACAGCCACTTTTACAGGAACACGTAATATTACCAGAATGTTGAGTGACAAAACTTTCTGGAACAGTGTGGGGCATACCTTTGAGTATGCTGCATACAAACTCATTTTTATTATTCCATTATCATTATTGATGGCGGTTCTGCTGAATATGCGTATGAAATTGGCAAATCTTTTTCGAGGGATGTATTTTATGCCTACTATTATCAGTACCTCTATTTCAGGTATGATATTTGCGTTTATTTTTGCAACACAGAATGGTATTGCGAACAGTATTCTGCAGGGTATGGGTATTATTGACTCTCCTATAAAATGGCTTATGAGTCGGGACTGGGTTATGGTGACGGTCACGATCATGGCGATATGGGGTGGTTTGGGTAATTATATGCTGTATTTTACTACTGGAATGAACGGTCTGTCTGAGGATGTGTATGAATCGGCAAAGATTGACGGGGCAAATGGTGTGCAGACCTTTTTCAGAATTACGCTGCCTATGCTTGCGCCTGTATTGAAGGTCGTGCTGATGCTCGCAATCACGAGTGCATTCAAAGATTACGAGGCGATTATGGTATTGTCAAAGGGTGGTCCGGGCAACCGTTCCATGGTAATGTTCCTCTACATATATAATCTGATATTTGGCTCTACGGACTCAACGAGTCAGGCTCAGATTGGTTACGGTGCTCTGCTTAGTATTGTAGCGGCTGTTATTGTAGGTGCTGTGACAATTATTTACAATATTGTAGCGAAAAAATTGGATGACGTTGTATAGGAGGTGGTATGGATGGAAAAAGGGCATGCGGTTTATTCGACACAGACAAAAATACTGAGGGGTCTGATATGGGTATTTATGCTGTTTATGGCAGTGCTGATGATCTTTCCAGTAATATATATTGTTTTTGGATCCTTTAAAGGAAACTCTGAGCTCCTGGTAGGAGGAACCAATATTTTCCCGAAAAAATGGGTGTTTTCTAACTATTCCAATGCATGGCAGCAGGCAAATTTCGCCAGATACACAGTCAATAGTATTTTCCTGGCTTTGGGAGTAATGTTTGTATCACTAATCAATTCCACTATGGCGGGATATGTTTTTTCGAGAAGGAAATTTAAAGGAAAAGAGATACTATACGGCATTTTCGTTATGTTCATGTTTATCAATGTAGGTTCTGTATCATTGAGACCTCTGTTTGAGTTGTCCGTAAAATTACATATGAATAAAAGCCTCATCAGTGTTATTCTGATTTCAGCAGGCGGTGGTCAGGCGACATATCTGTTTTTGAGCCGTGGTTTTGTAAACGCGCTTCCAATGGAGCTGGATGAGGCAGCAAAGATTGACGGATGTACTTTCTTCCAGATCTACAGACTGGTAATCCTGCCACTGTTAAAGCCGGTAATGGCGACAATCGCCCTTCTCTCTTTCAGACAAGGCTGGAATGAGTATATTCTTCCTCTTGTATTTACGATGACAAATGAAAATTTAAGACCCCTTACTGTGGGCGTTAACATGTTGAAAAATGCCGGAGACGGTGCGGCAGCATGGGACATTATGTTTGCCGGAGCCAGCATAGCGATTATCCCTATGCTTGTGATCTATTGTATCTTCAGCAGGAATTTTATGAGCGGTATGACAGCGGGAGCTGTAAAAGGATAACTGGGAAAAGAAAAGCCACTTTGTCAAAAGTGGCTTTTGTATCAATAGGAGAAATTTGTTACAGAAATTTTGTAAGAACACAATATAGTGCAGATCAATGTGCGGAAGTGAGGAATGAAATGCAGAGATGGAAACTGGGAATTGATGGTTATGTGATGCAGTATATGATTGCAGGACCTGTGATCGAGGAATATTCTTCCGGGACCAGAGCTTCAGAGCAGCTTGCCTTGGAGGCAAAGCTGCGGGCAGAGATTGTTACACCCAAGAGAAAAGCGGTAAATCCCCAGATTAAGCTGGGGGACAGGGGAGAGTATGGCGCTCCGTGGACGGTATATGCTGCTTATGGGAATTGTTTCATAGAGGTGTCTTCTTTTTACTCCACTTTGCAGAAAATCCGTATGTCGGCAGCTACGGTTTTGTATGTTCCAAAAGAAGAGCAGGCTGTTGTCAGAATATGGACATATATGGCAGCAGGCGTATATTTAAACGGTGTTCTTGTGGGCGAGGTGGAAAGACCGGTATACAAGCCGATTCAGTATCTGGATGTGGTACTGCTCTTAAAGGCCGGAAGCAATCTTTTATATTTTGATTGTGAAAATCTGGGAGTGCGGGATACCAGAGATATGCTGGCGGTTCAGGTCAAGGAGTGTGGGAGTGAGATTGAAGTTGCCCTTCCGGATGAGGATGGACAGGACAGGATTTATGATGAAGTAGAATTTCTTTCAAAGCTGCAGCTGAAAGACGGAAAAGTGATTTTCCCCAGGCAGGTGCCAGAGAATTTGTCTTATTGTAGTCTCAGGGAAAGTCCAGATTATGAGGTAATGTGTAAAGCTCCTGTGTGGGAGCGTCCCGGGGAGGGGACACAGATGGAAATTCCGGAGGAAACGGTATGTGTAACAATGCGCATCCAGGGAAATGGATATGAGCTGTCAAGGACTTTGGAATTTTCCGAGAGGCGAAAACCGGAATATAGGGACCAAAATCTGCCGCCGGAAGAAAATTTTAAGGCAGTTATGGAGAAAATCGCTTCTGTGGGCAGCCTGAACCGGGGAAAGTATGGTTTTGCCATATTCAATATTCTTGTAAGAAAGTATCTTGGCAGAGAGTGCCCTAAGGACAGGGGCAGGCTGCTTGGAGATTTGGAGCTGATTCATAAGCGGGTGGATTGTTCGGATTTTCTGCTCTGTGGTCTGCTTCGTTATATGCATCATTATGAGCTGGACCAGGAGCTGGCAGAGCGGGTGCGTGACGTTCTGTTGGATTACCGCTACTGGATGGATATGGATGGGGCAGATGCCATGTGTTTTTGGAGCGAAAATCATGCGTTGATGTTCTATTCTTCGGCTATGGATGTGGGAAACTTTTATCCGGAAGACTTTTTCCCGAGAGCGGGCATGAATGGACGTGAGCTTTCTCTTTTTGGAAAGCAGAAGGTACTGGAATGGATCGAGGACGTGGAAGCCAATGGCTTTGAAGAATTCTTGAGTACAGTGTATATGTGTGTCACACTTGCAGCGCTGTTAAATGTGGTGGATTTTGCTGAACCTGCTCTTTCCGGCAGGGCAAGGGTGCTGACAGACCGTCTGTTGCGGCAGTTGTGTCTGCAGACTTTTCAGGGCAGTGTCATTGCGCCTATGGGGCGGGTGTATCGGGAAGTGATTTATCCGTTTGAACAGGGAGCGCAGTCTATTATCCATTTGCTGAATCCTAAGACCCCAGATGTTTACGGGGAAGGTTGGCTGGCATTTTTGGTTAATAGTACTTATCGGTTTCCAAAAGGGCTCGCAGAGCTGATGGAGGAGGACACAACGTGTACTTACACCTCAGGAAATGCGCTGATTAAGCTGGAGAAAAATGGGGATTACTGTCTGACCTCCGTGCAGTCGCCGCGGGAAGATGCATTTGAGCGATGGGCAAATATCCGGGGAAAAGCAGGGCAGGATGCCGCTTCTCATGCATACACCCGTTCCCTAAATGAGTGTTTTCATGGGACGACCTGCTTTCAGCCGGGGGTTTATGGTTATCAGCAGCATATGTGGTACGGAGCGCTTTCACCGGAAGCGGTGGTGTTTGTAAATCATCCGGGGACGTCGGCAGAACACTCTGGCATGAGACCTGGGTATTGGTTTGGCAATGGTGTGATGCCTGCCATTAAGCAGATTTTTGGTATGCTGGGGGCGGTGTATGACATTCCGAATTGTCATCCGATTGGTTTTACACATATATATTGTCCTCTTAGCCGCTTTGATGAAACTGCTGTGGATTCCCATTGGCTGATACTCAAAAAGGAGGGCGGGTATCTGGCACTATGGAGCAGCGGAGAGATGCAGCCATATAATGACATGGTATTTGGCTGTGAATTTCGGGTTTATGAGAGCAGTGCCGCATATTTGTGTGTATGCGGAAGAGAGAGGGACTATGGCAGTCTGGCATCTTTTGCGGATTACGTCAGAGGTCTAAGCCCGGTTTATGACAGAGAATTAAGAAGGCTTTCAGCAGGATCGGACTTTGCACTTTTGTATTGCGCTGGGAAGGATGAAACGCAGTTTGTGGATTAGCCTATGTATGAGAGAATTGATAGAAAGGTGGGAGAACGTTTGAAGATGGAGACAGGAAAAAAAATTACACTGGTGAATACGTCTTTGGTTTTTCCGGGGGGCGGCGAAAGAGCATGGGAAGGATTGTGTGCTTTTTGCCGGGATGGAGTGCATTATCTGATTGTTTCTGGAAAGGATGGCAAGGAGATCAGCAGCAGCAGGGATTTAAGGCGCTGGCAGGAGTTCAGACTGCTGTCGGCAGAAGATTTGACGTTTTGTGGAAGTATGGATTGGGATCAAAGGTTATCAGACTGTTCCACAGTATGGGATGAAGAGCTGGCTTTTCATGTAAAATATGAGTTAATCCATAATGGTACGAAAATCTGTCTGTCCGTCAGTCGGGATTTGAAGCATTGGCAGCGGTTTGAGCGGGACAAAGCTACAGCCCCGGAAAGAGGCATCATATACGATGGGGACTATTACAGAGCACTTCCATTTGGAGAATATATTGATAAAGAATCTTTGCCGGAGGGTATTCCAGTATTTGATATACGGGATTATGGAGCGATTGCAGACGGTGCAACCTTGTGTACCGAGCCTTTTATGGCGGCTGCGGAAGCTGCCAGAGATGCAGGAGGAGGCATTG
Organism: Lachnospiraceae bacterium; assembly: GCA_029067205.1. Lineage (GTDB taxonomy): Bacteria > Bacillota > Clostridia > Lachnospirales > Lachnospiraceae > COE1. The sequence continues at coordinate 29,482 of JAIEEY010000457.1, read as the reverse complement.
TGCTGGTCACAGGGGGACATTATTGTGTGGGATCTGTCTGGATTTACGACAATACTACTTTGTGGATTGACACAGATTCCGCTTTGTGTGCTTCCAAGAACCTCTCAAATTATGAGAATGCGCTGCTGACCTGTATGGATGTCAAAAATGTGAGCATCAGAGGCGGAGGGAAAATTATAGGTAATGGCGAATACTTTGCCTATCTGCCTTTGAAACGCCCATTGTTAGAGCCGCTTGAAAAGACGAAACTTCCGCCCCGGTTGTTTGATCCGATGGGGTATCCGGTGGATACGATTCGGTATGCTTACCGATCTAGAATCCGATATGCGGAAGATAAGTATGCGGAAGGACTGCTTCCGATTGAGCGGCCTATGTATACTGTGTGGATTTGCGGATGTGAGGAAGTAACAATCGAAAATGTTGTCATTGAGGGTGCTTTGGACTGGACGCTGGTACTTGACTGCAGTCAAAAAGTACAGATCAGGGATTTGGTGATCAATGGAAACCGCCATGTGGCAAACACGGACGGAATCGATATTATGGGGTGCAGACAGGTGGAGATAGAGCACAGCTTTATTTCCTGTGCAGATGATGGTATTTGTATCAAATCGCCCAGAAGGCGGGAACATGACGGAATTGAAATAAAAGGCTGTCAGACCAAAATGAGAGGGACGAAAGATATCCATATCAGGGACTGTACGGTAGTATCTGTTATGAATGCTTTCAAAATAGGTACAGAGACCTATTTTGACATTGAAGATGTTACATTAGAACACTGCACGTTTATGCTGCCCGATATTTTCCCGGGAACCGTATCCGGAATATCGATTGAATCCGCAGACGGAGGCTATGTGCGGAATATACAGATTCAGGATGTTGAGATGAGCCGGGTGTGCTGTCCATTGTTTATCTGTCTGAATAAAAGGAACAAATATGGTATGGGAGATGACAGAGAGAAGAGAGCGTGCGGGAAGATTGAAAATGTTAAAATTGAGCGTGTTAATGCACAGGAGATTGAGCTGCCGGGAATCATCACTGGATTCCGAGATACGGAAGAAGAAAAAGCGGTGGAAGGAAACGTCAAAGATATCCATATTCAGGAGCTTTACGCAGTATATAGGGACAACAGGGAAGAGCTGCATCCAGAGAAAACAGTGTATGAGAATGTGCGGGATTATCCAGAGAACAATGCTTTTGGAGATGTTCCTGCCTATGGACTGTATATCCGCCATGGAGAAAATGTGACAGTTGAGGATTGCTGCATCGTTCCGCGCAGCATGAATCAGAGGGAATGTTTTGTGTGGGAGGAATCGTGTTGAGTGCAACAATAGAGAAGTAATCATAAGGAGGTATTATATGTTTGTTTACAATGAGGAGTGTGACGTTACAAGCTGTGAGCCGGGCGTTACAAGGAAAGTGATGGGTTATAACGATGCTGTGATGATGTGTGAGATTACATTTGAGACAGGGGCAAAAGGCAATGTCCATACGCATCCACACACACAGGTTACTTACGTTGCGGAGGGGCAGTTTGAATTTACGGTTGGCGATGAGAAGAAAGTAGTCTCAAAGGGGGACTGCGTTCTGATGCCCCCGGATACACTTCATGGAACGGTATGCCTGGAGGCAGGGAAACTGGTGGATGTATTTTCACCGAAAAGGGGAGATTTTCTGAATTAAAAAAGAAAGGCATGGTAATTTTTATGGAAGATTATATTTGCAATAAAATAGCACCGAGAATCCGTGGAGATGGCGGATGGGTTGAATTTGTTTCTTATGAGGATGGGCAGCTTACGCTGATTTTCATGGGAGAGTGCTCGAAATGCATCATTTTGGACAGGTGTCTTGACTGGATTTGTCAGGAAGTAAAGAAGGACTTAAAGGAAGATATCGCCATTAAGCCCCTTCGCGTCAAGCCCTTTTTCTGGGATAACTAAGGGAGGGAAATTATGGCTTTTGTAGAAGTAATCAGAAGAAGTATGCGGCCAGAAGAGTGGACGGATCTGCGTTATGCATGGATTAAGAGAAGTCTGATTGGCAGACAGCATGAGATAACAAGTCTTGAAATCAGGGATGCGGTCCAGACAGGAGAAAACGGCTATGAATTTGTATCGGATTACCGTCCTTTACAGAAGGGAGACTTGTATTTTACTCCGGACGGAACTGCATTTATAAAAGGAAAGGTGACAATTCCAGAGGATTTTCGTGAGGGAGAAATCTGGTTTATGCTTCATACGGCAGCAGAGATGATGGTAAAGATCAACGGCAAGTATGCCGGAGGGATTGACCCGAACAGGAACCGGATTTTATTAAATCCCTGGCTGCAAGAGGGAAGCTACGAGTTTACTGTTGAGATAGAGGGCTACAACCGCTCTAAGCCGGACGATGAGCGAAATGTGGATTCCATGCATTTAAGAGGGTGCAGACAGATTTTTGAAGGGGCTTTTGTGTCGGTGGTCAATCAGGATTTGCAGGACTTGTACTATGATTTGACAGTGCTGCTGGACATCGCAAAATCTCCTCACTTTGACGAAGATTACCGTGAATTTCTGAACCGAGAATTAAATCAGGCTTTGAACAAGATTGATTTTGATACCTTTGAGGGTGCTGGGGAAGCATTAAAATACATAGAGGAGCACATTTATCAGAATCAGGATTTCCACACAAGCGGAAATGTCGCGCTTATCGGTCATTCCCATCTGGACATTGCCTATTATTGGAGACGGATGCATGTGGTGCAGAAAAATGCCAGAACGATTCTGATTCAGATGCGTCTTATGGATCAGTATCCGGAATTTAAATATGCACACACGCAGCCTTATACTTATGAGCTTCTGGCAAAGTATTATCCAGAGCTTTTTGCAGAATTGAAGGAGAAAATCAAGGCGGGACAGTTTGAGCCCGTGGGCGCCATGTATGTGGAGCCGGACTGCAATGTGCCGAGTGCAGAGAGCCTGATTCGCCAGTGTCTGTATGGTCAGCATTATTACAGGGAAGCCTTTGGCATCACGGTAGACAACGCCTGGCTGCCGGACGTGTTTGGGAACAGCTGGATTCTGCCCCAGATATTGAAGAAATCGGGCGTGGATTATTTTGTCTCCAATAAGATGTCCACATGGAACGACACAAACCGTTTCCCGCACAACAATTTCCTGTGGAAAGGAATTGACGGCAGCCAGGTGTACGCCTGTGTGCCGCCCACACATTTTATCACATGGAATATGCCCAGTCAGATTCAGGAGAACTGGGATGCTTATCAGGATAAGGAGACAGGAGGTCAGACACTGTCCATGTTTGGTTATGGGGATGGCGGAAGCGGAGTTACAGAGGAAATGCTGGAGTTGATGAAACGGTTTGACAAGCTGAGCATTATGCCCAAAACGGAACACATGAGGGCAGACGAATTTCTCCACCGCAATCTGAAGGACAATGAACAGCTGGAAACGTGGGACGGGGAACTCTATCTGGAAATGCACAGAGGGACATTCACTACCAAATCAAACCTGAAAGCAGCCAATCGCCGTCTGGAGTTTAAGCTGCGGAATGCGGAGCTTCTGTGGACACTGCGGATGCGGAATGGAAGAAAATATCCCGGAGAGGAATTAAGGGATTGCTATAAAAAGCTTCTGCTGAATCAGTTCCATGACATTCTTCCGGGAAGCCATATCAATCCCGTTTATGAGGATGCCATGAGGGACTATGAAGAGTTAGAAAGCTGTCTGGATGCATTGATGGAAGAGAGTGGGGAGAACTATTTCAACACTTTAAACCAGAGGCGGGAAGAAGTGACCTTTATTCCATGGGCGGGCGGTTCTGTGATAAGGAAAGGAGTCAAGGGATATTATATTGATCCTGAGATGGAGGCGCTTTCTGGAAAAGAACTGAGTTGGGATGGCGATACAGATATTTCCTGGTTCCATGCAGAGGGGCTGAATGTGGAGACACCCCTATACCGGATTCGCTTTGGTGAAGACGGCTCTATCGAGAGTCTTTTTGACAAGGAAATGTCCAGAGAGTGGACGGGCGGAAACTTTAATAAGCTTCACTTGTATCAGGATACACCAGGTATGTATGACGCGTGGGATATTCTGCCCAATTACAAAGATGTGGAATATGCTTTTACTGTGGAGGAGCGTCTTCATTTTGCCTACGGCGATGGAAAGGTGGCAAAGTTTACAGCCAGTTTAAAGACACCGAAGGAAAAGAGTACATGGAAGATGATTATCCGCCTGTTTAAGGATTCTCCGGCGATCGAAGTGGAACATATTGTGGACTGGGATGAGAAGCATAAGATGGTAAAAGCGGAATTTGCCTGCAATGTCTTGTCAAGGGAGTTAGTGTGTGATACAAGCGCAGGCTATATCAGGCGGGAAACACATAAGAATACGAGCTGGCAGAAGGCACGGTTTGAAGTATGTCATCATAAGTGGTGTGATTTTGCCGAAAAAGGCGGCGGTATTGCCATAATCAACGAGGGCAAGTATGGACTTGGAGTAGAGGAAAACGGCATGTCTTTAAGCCTGCTCCGGTCTAATATCCGCCCGGATATTTTGTCTGATATTGGTCATCATGATTTCTGCTATATGATTTTACCTCATAAGGGGGATGCAGTGGAAGCGCAGATTAACCGCAAGGCGTTTGCCTATAATGTTCCGCTGGTAAAGGCGGAGGTTAAAGGTTCTGACCTTGATTTCGGCCCACTGTATCTTCAGGCAGCAAAACTGTCTGAGAACGGAAAATACGTGGTATTTCGGTTGAGCGAACAGGATGGCTTCAGAGGTGCCGTAAAGCTGCCTTTCAAAGGCTGTCTGATGAATATGCTGGAAGATATAGAAGAAGAGAAAATGGTAGAAAACATTTCTTATAAACCCTTTGAAATTCTGACTGTCGGAGTACCTGTGGAGGAGTACTTGAAGGCATAGTTATTTGAATAAACACGATATGTTTCATGGAAGGTTTTCCAAGGTATAAAACTTTGGAAAACCTTTTTGCCATCAGATACACTTTACAGGCACTAATTTATTTTTATTATCCAGGGGTACGACCAGCGGAGTCATACAGATTATGCTTCCCTCGCCGACTTCTTTTTGCAAATCGTTGAGTACTCCGAAATTCTTCAATGCACCTTTGCCGGGGTCTGCGCTTTTCTTGATCTCAACGGGATATAATTTTCCATTTTCAAGGATGATCAGGTCGATTTCCATGCCATTGTTATCTCGGTAATAGCAGAGGCGGCTGCGGGTATCGATTCCCTGATTGGCATATCCTTTGATGATCTCTGATATCACATAGTTTTCAAACATTGCCCCTGCCATGGCGGACAGTTCCAAGGATCTGGGATTATTCCACATGGAAAGGTAACACGCAAGACCAGTATCCATAAAATATAATTTGGGGCGCTTGACAATACGCTTGATGGTATTTCCCGAATAAGGGGGCAATAAATACACAAGACCAGAAGATACTAAGGTTGAAAGCCAGCTGTCGGCGGTCTTGCGGTCTATTTCAACATCTTTTGCAATATCGGCAAGGTTTACTTCCTGGCTTGTTCTCGCCGCTGTGCATGCCAGGAATTTCAGGAATCTGCCCTCATCTTTGATATGAACGAGGTCTCGGATATCGCGTTCCAGATAGGTCTGCATATAAGCACCGAAATAGTCCTCTGGAAGCAGGTTCTTGTCCGTTATCATACGTGGCATGCCGCCTCTGTATATTTTGTCGAAGATGTCTGTGATTGTATCGGCTGATTCTGTCATTGGAACTTGGTTAGGCAGAAATGGCGTCGATGTCCGCTGCTCGATTTCAGTGCGTGACAGGGAGTACATGGACAGGATTCCTACTCTGCCTGCAAGGGATTCACTTACATTGTGCATCATATGAAACATTTGTGAGCCAGTCAAATAATACAGACCATTCTGCCTGGCACGGTCAATGTGTATCTTGATGTAGGGCAGCAGCTCGGGGGCATATTGTATCTCGTCAATGATCAGAGGTGTTTGATATTGCTGTAAAAACAATTCAGGATCTTCCTTTGCAAGATTTCTTACGCGGGGATAATCAAGAGTTACATATTGGATTTGTCTGTTTTTCTCGTTTGCATGCTTTTCTTTTAGCTGGTTAAGCAAGGTCGTCTTTCCGACCTGTCTGGCACCGCAGACTATGACCACGGGGAAGTGCTCTGATAAATAGTTTAATTTTGGTTCCATGATACGATGGATATACATAAGAAGCCCTCCTTTCCTATTCAAAAAATTATACAAAAAAGGAATAATAGTCTCTTTTTGTATTATATATAAGATTATTATTTTTATCAAGTCTTTTCGTTTTTGACAGAATAAACTTTTCTTTTTGCGTGTTCAGAAATCGTGATATTTGTAATTAGAATCGAAAAGCTGGGCTGTTACTGGTTTTCTTCTGATTATACTACAAAGTAGTTTACAAGTTTGATATGATAGGGTAGGATTGATTTATGAATTAGTAAAAGAATACAGGAAAGGGGAATTTTATGGAACAGTCTATTTTTGAGTTGATAAAAAGTGCAGTGACTGAGGAGGGAGGGCTTTCCGAAGTTTTTGCGCTGCCTGATGAAGCACCGTAAAATCAGTTAAAGTTTGCAGCGGGGGCAATGGATGGAATCCTGTTTTACCACATGGCAGGTGGGGAATCTGAGGAATCGGAGGGATATCCACTTCTCATAAATGCGATTGAGTTTGCAGCGGAGGGCAAAACAGAAGAGGCGGCTGGGTATGCGTATGATTTTGCCACAAAGCATAAGGTTTTGGGGTATATCGATCTGTTTCAGAAATATGTCATCGATAACGAGAGCAGGATTTCTTTTGGGAATGTTATAAGGTTTGCAGTCAGTCTTATGCTGGAGGGGACGAAGGTTGAGGCAGTAAAGTTTGGAATGTCCTTGTTAGAGCTGATCGACTGGGAGCAGCAGGATGTGCTCAAAGGCGATGTCAGGATTTTGGCGCTGGAGGATGAGTTTACCCTGTACGCGGCGTTTCTGATGCGCGATTGGGAGAATCCGAACAAAGAAATGTTTGATATTCTGAAAAAGGTGAAGGGCTGGGGGCGCGTTCATCTTGTCCGCATGATTGAGCCGGATTCAGACGAGATTGAGGAATGGCTTGTGCGAAATGGCGTCCACAATGATGTTCTGTCCGCATACTCGGGGCTGGATTGTTTTGAAAAGGTGCATTATCTCGAGCGGATTCAGAGTGCGGATATGGATTTGGATACATACCGTGGGCTTGCAGATATTCTGGATGCGATGCTGGATGAAGGACCTGTTGCGGGGCTTTCGGCTCTGGAAAACAAGGAGGAAGTGATGCAGGCTTTTTTTGATGCGGCAATGGCGCGGACGGATCTGGAAGCGCAGGATTATGCCGTGCTGCTGAACTTGAAGGATTATGTAAAAGGAGCAGATCCAGATTCTGCCTCAGCGTTGGGTGCGAGTTTGATTGCATTTTTGCACTCAAGTAAAGTAAGGAATACGATACAGTCTGCGCTAAGGCAGGGAGAGGCATTTGAAATTGCGAGGCGGCTTGGAATGGATTATCAGGAATATGCATTTGAGGCTGTTTTGGAGGATTGCGTGAAGAATGCATGGATTGCCTCACGCTTGATTGCGGACGGATATAAGGTTCAGGAAATCGTTGACTTGATGTATGACAGGCTGAATGTGGAAAGCCTGGCGGCAGGTGCTGCGGACGAAATTGGACTGGGAGAGGCATATGAGGCGCATAATGCATTGACGATGATTTTGCAGGAACTGGGTGACAAAGCAGGGATAGGTGAAAAGCTAATCAAGCCCGCGTTGAAATCGCCAGTGGTCAGCAACCGGCATATGGCGCTGTCTGCGCTCGAGAAATGGCTGGACAGTTCCAAGGCACAGACAATACAGGAAATGTCCCCGGAACTTGGGGAATATCTTGCAAGTTTGCTGCCAGACGAAGTACGCGAGGATCTCCGCCAGAGGATGGAACAGATGCTGAACATAAAGTGAGAATCCCTGTCAGGGAATGAAACAGATGCTAAAAATGTTTGTGATTGAAAATGTCTTCCTGAATACTTGATGTATGAAGGGGGAAATGCAGCGTTTTGCGTTGCTATGTATGGTAAGGAACAGTCTTGAAATAACTTATGCATCTGGTTTGTCTAAATTCTCATATCCGTCGTTGTCATCAGTCACCATAGCCCGCTACGGCTCCTTCTTCCGCTTAGTCTATGAGAATTTATCCTGCGACATCTGCACAAGTTATTTTGCGACTATTCCTAAGTCTTTTGCGGCAGATAAAGACAATGAAATTTTAAAAGCGGACATAGGCTCAGATTGTGCGGTGTGGGAAGCGCGCTATGCTGGGAAAATACGCTGCCAGCAGAGGTTATAGAATGAATGTTATATTTTGAAAGGAAAACGGAAGAAAATTATGCGCAGTGAGAAAGAAATGTATCAGTTACTGTTGGATATCGCAAATGCAGACGAAAGGATTCTGGCGGTGTATATGAATGGTTCGAGGACAAATGTCAATGCGCCAAAGGACATTTTTCAAGATTACGATGTCGTATATGTGGTGCGGGAGACAAGGTCTTTTATTGAGGATAGAAACTGGATTTGTAATTTCGGAACTATTTTGTATATGCAGTATCCGGATGAGAGTCCTGATGAACCAAGTGATCAGGAAAATATTTATGGCTGGCTGATGCAGTTTGACGATGGGAATAGAATAGACCTTCATGTGGAGTCTGTCACACATGCAAAAGAGCATATTCAAGACGATAAGCTTTGCAGGATTTTGCTGGACAAGGAGCACTTGCTGCCTGAGATCCCAGAAGCGACGGATGAGGATTATCATGTGAAGAGACCGTCAGAAGCACAGTTTCAGGCTTGCACGAATGAATTCTGGTGGTGCAGCAATAATCTGGCGAAGGGCTTATGGCGGGAGGAAATGCCGTATGTGCAGGATATGGCCAATTTTGTCGTCCGCAAGCAGCTCGAAAAGATGCTCTCGTGGAAGGTTGGCATCAAGACGGACTTTCAAGTCAGTGTCGGAAAGTCGGCAAAGTATTTGTACAAGTGGCTTGACACAGAGGAATATCAGAGTTATCTGGACACTTATTTTGGCGGAAATACTGAGGAGGCATGGTCGGCGGTATTGAGAATGTGTGATTTGTTTGAATGTGCGTCAAAGTATGTGGCCCGCGAATTGGGGTATTCATACAATGTTGAGGAGGGCAAGGCGGCGAGAGGATTTCTGGAGCATGTAAGGAAACTGCCGAAGAATGCGGGCCGTGGATTGTCAGATTTACTTTTGATGGAATAGACTGCAAGGAAATAAAGCAGTATGATTTATTTGAGGGAGAATAAGACCAATATGCTGGAAACGAGAGATTTAATATTGAGAAAAGGCTCTATGGAAGACTGGAGGGACATGTACCTTAATCTATGGAGTCATGATGAAAGTGCAAAGTATATGATATGGCGTCCGATTCACTCAGAAGATGCGGCAAAGGAAAGAATGCAAAAAAATGTCGATTATATGATGAGGAATGATTTTGCATGGTTCATATATGAGAAATTGAGTGGACGGACAATCGGATTTGCCGGAATGGAAAAGACGGATGACATGATATATAAAGATACTGGAATTGCCATCGGACCTGCATTCACTGGAAAAGGATATGGTAAGCAGGTGCTCATGGCAATGATGGAAGAAGCATTTGAAAATCTTGGCGCCGCGAAATTTGTTGTATCATGTAGATCCAGCAATGAGGCTTCCAAGCGGCTCGTCAGGGTATGCGGCTTTTGTGAAACATACTCCGAAAGTAAGACCGACCCAAGGACAGGGGAGCCGTATGTTTTGGATTATTATGAATTTACAAGAAAATGAGTTATGTGAGATACTTGAAAGAGTATCTCTTTTTATGCACAGGGGCGCAGTAAGGAAATTATGTGCTTACGCACAACTGCACCCCGCGCGGCTAGTAGGGGGAGAAGTACATCCCTTACTCGATTGCACACGTCGATACAATTGCAGAGCAAAAAAAGTATGCCGTAAAAGTGTGCATTCTGTTTCATTATCGCGACATCTCGAGGATACATCGCTGCAGTATACTATCCTAAAAGGAGGGCATTATGACATATCAAATTTTATTAATTGAGGACGATCTGCAGATCTGCGAAATCATCACAGACTATCTGACGGCGCAGAAGGAAAACGCATATCAGGTGCGCTGTGCCAACGACGGAGAGAAAGGATTGGAGCAGATTGTGGAGGGGCAGTATGACTTGGTGCTGCTGGACATTATGCTGCCGGAGATGGACGGGTTTGCGCTTTGCAGGGAGCTACGAAAGATCAGCGACGCACCGATTATTTTTATCACAGCAAGAGGGCGTGAGGAGGATAAGCTGCGCGGATATCATCTGGGCTGTGATGACTATCTGGTGAAACCATTTTCGCTGCCCATTTTACAGGCTAAAATGTTGGCACTTTTAAAGCGTTCCAAGGGCATGGTACAGAGCAGAGTATTGACGGCAGGTGAGATTGTGTTGGAGCCAGAGCGGTATCGGGTTTGTTGTGAAGGGAGAGAAATCAACTTTTCCTACAAGGAATATGAACTTTTGCGATACCTGATGGAACATAAGGAAAAGGTCTGCACGCGGGAGGAACTATTGATACACATTTGGGGTTATGATTTTGGGGGAAATGACAGGGTGGTGGACAACCATGTCAAAAAGCTGCGGAAAAAGTTGGGGACACAGGGTAGACAAATCAAGACTGTTATCAGGAAAGGTTATCAACTGAAGGAGGATAGCGATGAAAGTAAATATTAAAAGGAATCATAAGAAAACAAACAGGAAAGAAAACAAGTATATGTTTTTAAAAATATGGATGAGAATAGGGATTCCGATTCTGGCAATAACAATCATAGCACTTTATTTTTTCCTGAATCTTTCTTTAATCAGTGTGGAATTACTGAGAGGCAGCAGGGTGGAGCATATAAGTGTTGAGCTGGCATTGGAATTGTCAAATATGGATTTGACGGACGAGGCGGCAGTGGAAAAGCAGCTTGATCTGTCAATATATGACATGGTGGGTATTCTGTTTGACCCTGATGGGAGGGAAGCTGCAAGGTCAAATTTGTATCGTTACACGGACATGGAAGAGGAGCTTACTGCAAGATATCAGGAGATGGAAGAAACGATATTTAAGATGCATGCAGGAAAAGAAATAATCGTCAATAATCGAGTCAATGCGTTTGATTATAACTACTGGTATGCACAAGGGCCAGTTTCAACACCGCAGGGGGAGTATGCGCTGTATTGCGCTGGAATGTCGGCGACGTGGCCCAATCATTATGATCAGCTGATCACAATAGGATTGGGGATTTTTGCAGTGATGGTCGTTTTAACACTGTTCATTGCCCTGAGTTATTATAAGCTTCACAAAAGGCAGCAGGCGATGGAGTCAGCTTACAGTCAGAAGGTCAATGCGCTTGCGCATAATCTGAAAACTCCAATGATGGTGATTTCCGGCTATTCGGAGAATTTTCTGGCGGAGATACAGACGGAGAAAAGGATGCACTACGCGGAGAAGATACTGGAAAATGTCAATAAAATGAATGCGATCGTCGAGGAAATGCTGGAGTTTACGAAAGCAAATCAGGTGGATTAAATGACTGTATTAGGAGAGAAGCAGCTGTCAAAAGAAATGAAGACTACGCATTACTGCATAGTCCGTTAGAAGGCATAGATTTGGCTTTGTAACTATGAAGAGATTGATTAGTTACGACACTTGTAGTGTAATGAAGTTCTCGATTCTTTTCAAGGGCCAGAATTGACCAATCGTAAGATTGGACGACTTTGGTCCTTATATTTTAGGGATTTCATTGTAATCGAAATGTCAATAAAAGGAACAGAAATCAGACACTTCTAAAAAAGAACATTGCAAGTCGCGTATAATTGCTTTATAATATTCGTGTGCCGTAATGGGCATTCTTAATATAAAGGGAGTTGGATACCGCTTATAAGCATTGGAATAAATGGTGGTCAGTGGCAGGAAGAAAGGAAGTAAATATGCAACATGGGGTAGCGATTTTGGTGTTGATTTTGATATTTGCACTGGCGTCGACGTGTGTGTGGATGATATTCCAGATTTTATAGAGGAAACAGGAAAACCACAGAGAGTGTCGTCACCTGTTATCATGATCAAGGAGCCGCATCAGACAGGTCGCAGCTGCAGAGCAGTGATGTACCTGTCTCACAGGCTGAGATGCTGGCATCTATGGTCAGGACGATGGGATTGGATATTCAAAAGTATGGGATATCAATAACTGGAGAGGTGAAATGCTGCAGGAATAGTGAAAGGATTATAATCTTATGATAGAAGACAGACTGGCAAAAGCAGTTCAGACGGAATTTGAAAAGAAGCGCATTCTAGTGATTGGGGACTTAATGGTAGACGAATACATTTTGGGGAGGGTAGGAAGAATATCACCGGAGGCTCCTGTACCAGTTCTGAATTACAAAGGAACCGAGCGAAGTGCAGGCGGCGCCTCCAATGTAGCACTGAATATGCGTTCTGTGAGAGGTAAACTTTCCATAGCAGGCGTTGTGGGAGTGGATGACAGTGGTATGTGGCTGCGGGAATTTCTGAAAACTGCGTCCATTGGTACAGAAGGCATTGTGGCGGAGGAGAACCGCATGACAACGGTAAAGACGCGTTTTGCGACCAAGGTGCAGCAGCTTCTTCGCATGGATCGGGAGGACAACAGTCCGATACAGGAAATTACCCAGACAAAAATACTTGATTACATGATACAACATATTTCGGAGTGGGATGCGGTAGTGCTCTCAGATTACTGCAAAGGTGTATTTGCGAATCCGGATTTTGTGCGGGAAATGATTCGGATCTGCAATGAAAACCATGTCATTGTGACGATTGATTCCAAGAGCCGACATATCGATGCTTTTGAGAATGCGGATTTTGTGAAGCCGAATAATCAGGAGCTGGAGAATGCGGTCAATATAGAGATCCATGACCTGGAGTCACTGGACAGGGCTGGCAAGGTTTATCTGGAACGTTCTAAGGCAAAGAGCATTATTGTGACAAGGGGCGCTGAGGGTATCTCGATCTTTGAGCGTGGAAGTGACCGGAGAGACTACGCATCAAAGGCCGTGCAGGTGTTTGATGTGACAGGTGCGGGCGATACCGTGATCAGCACGATCACCCTGGGACTTGCAAGCGGGCTTTCTCTTGACGATGCGGTGGTTCTTGCAAACATTGCGGCAGGCGTGGTCATAGGGAAACGGGGAACTTCTGTTGTTACGCAGGATGAACTTTTGGAGAAATTGTATGAAAAGCAGGACGAAAAATAAGATCATATCGCTGGAGGAACTGGAAAGAGAGATCAGACATGCAAAGAAGGAGGGAAAAACCGTTGTATCCACAAGTGGGTGTTTTGATATCCTTCACGCAGGCCATGTGACTTATCTGGAGGAGGCAAAGGCAAAGGGAGATATTCTGGTCGTACTGCTTAATTCGGACAGTTCCGTCAGGGCATTAAAGGGCAGTACCAGACCAATTGTGCCGGAACAGGAACGGGCAGTTGTGATTGCTGGACTGGAGAGTGTTGATTATGTATGTATTTTTTCGGACAGGACACCTTGCGGTATCATTGACAGCGTGCAGCCGGATATTATCATCAAAGGCGGAGACTATGCGGGAAAACAGATTCCGGAAATGGACAGTGTGGCGGTCTATGGAGGCAGGGTAGAGTATGTCAATGTCGTTGACGGGTGTTCTACAACAAATATTGTAGAGAAAATTAGAAAAACGATGTAGGAGAAAGAGTATGTTGGAATATATCAGGGCAAATATAGAGGATAGTATTGCAGCAAAAGAAAAGCTTTTGCGAGATGATTTGCTGCTTGGGACTGTTGAAAAGGTGGCGCAGCTGTGTGTCGATGTATATCGGAGGGGGAATAAGCTTCTGATCTGTGGGAATGGCGGCAGTGCGTCCGATGCACTGCACATGGCAGGTGAACTTGTGGGCAGGTATCAGATGGAACGCAGGGGGATTCCCACCATTGTGCTGAATGCGAATACGGCTGTGATGACTGCAATTTCAAATGATTACGACTATGGAGATGTTTTTTCCAAACAGGTTGCAGCGCTGGGGAAGGAAGGGGATGTGCTGTTTGGCATATCGACCAGCGGAAATTCCCAAAATGTTGTGAAGGCAATACAGGAGGCAGGGAAGAGACGTATCAGTACTGTGGGACTGACAGGTCAGGCTGGAGGAGAGGTACAGTCTTGCGCAGATTACCTGTTGAATGTTCCTTCAGACAATACCCCAAGGATTCAGGAAATGCATATTTTATTGATCCATGTAATTTGTGGACTGATTGAGAATGGTTTGTGCAAGCAGGGATTTTGGGCAGAGGAGCAGGGGTAATATGGCATGGCATGATACATGGGAAAAGACTGGCCGGTGGATGAATATATGGATGTCGCAGTTTCGGATCGCAGGTCTGAAAAATCGCAGACCCTCTACGTGTGATCCTTATGGTATAGTATTGATAAAAATAGATGCAATCGGGGATTTCCTGATATGGCTGGACAGTGCACCACAGTACAGAAAACTTTATCCGGGACAGAGGATCACTTTGGTATGCAATACTGCATGTGCTGAGATTGCTGGAAGGACAGGCTTTTTCGATGAGGTGGTACCAGTTCAGAGCAGAAGATTGGAATCGGATAACAAATATAAGAAAGAAATATGGGACAGTTTCCGGGATAAGAATTTCCGTACACTGCTGCAGACTGCATATTCCCGTACCATTGATATGGATCTGCTTGCCATGAACATTCCGGCAGAGGAAAAAATTGCTTTTGAGGCGGATGAATCCAGGTTAAACCTGAGCCGCTGCATGGCGCTGGAAAGTATCCGCAAAAAATTGGATAAGGTCTATGACAGGCTGATTCCGTCAGGAGGGGAAAACCTGATGGAGCTTGAAAGAAATGCAGTGTTTATCAGGGGACTGGGACAAGACTTCCAAGCAGGGTATCCATCGCTTCCGCAGATGCAGGTGCAACAGGGAGTGATACCTCCCAAACCGTATGCTGTTATTTTCCCTGGGGGGAGCTCAGGTAAGAAAATGTGGCCGATCGAACGGTTTGCAAAGGTTGGCGAGTACATTGTATCAGAAAAAGGAATAGATGTCTGCTTGTGCGGAGGGGCAAATGAGGCGTATCTGTACAGCCAGTTTGTGGATGCCATGGAACAGTCCCGGGACAAGGGCAGGGTTCATGATCTGTTTGGGAAAACGACACTGCCTGAGCTTGCTGAAGTCATCCGGAATGCCAGCCTGTTTGTCGGAAATGATACGAGTGGGATTCACTTTGCGGCGGCAGTAAATACAAAGGGAATCTGCATTTTTGGCGAATTTGCGTATGGGAGGTTTCTGCCATACCGCTGTGAGCGCGATTGTAGAGACCATAAGCCGATCATTGTGTGCAGTGCTAAGATGCACTGTGCAGGATGTGTATACGGGACGATCAAGGCTGACTGTAAGGAGCATCTGTTCAGAACCGGAAGATATCAATGCATCGACGGGGTAAGCGTGGAGCAGGTATTGAGAGAGATATGAGTGAGAGGATATGGAGAAAGCAATTTTTATGGACAGGGACGGGACGATCAATGTGGATGTGGACTACCTGCATGAACCGGATAAACTGGTGTTTATTGACGGGACAGTCGAGGCGCTCGCCCTGCTGAAAGAGCAGGGATACAAGCTGATTGTGATATCCAATCAGTCCGGTATCGGCAGAGGGTACTTTGGCGTACGGGACGTGGAGCAGCTGCATGCGTATATGAATCACATTCTGCAAAAACACAATGCTGTAATTGACGCGTTTTATTACTGCCCTCATGTGGATCAGGACAGATGTACATGCAGAAAGCCGCGGACAGGTTTGATTGACCGCGCTGTGGAGGAGTGGGATATTGATCTGCGGCGCTCCTATATGGTTGGGGATAAGGAGACGGATGTCATGACAGCGGTCAACGCAGGGTGCAGGTATGGGCTGCTTTTGAGCGGACATACGGTACCAGGTGCATTACGGAAAAAATATAGGGACGGTTTGTACAGAAATCTGTGGGATTTTGCGCGGCATATACGTTTGGAAGAGGTGGAACGGTATGAGTGACCAACAGACGAGTGACAGAGTATTATATGGAATGGCTGCCTTTGTTGGTGCGGCGGCATTTGTCATGATCTATGGCGTAAATGTTTTAAACCCTGTCTATGATGATTGGCTTCTGGGGCAGGGGGATCTGACACAGCACTATTTGGGCTGGTGTTTTTTCCGGCGCGGTAACTGGACATTTCCGATCGGGCTTACGAATAATTTAGCATATCCGTCATATACTTCGGTGATATTCACAGACTCAATACCGCTGTTGGCAGTTTTTTTTAAGGCTTTGTCGCCCTTCTTGCCGGAAACGTTTCAGTATTTCGGGTGGTGGGGAGTTGCCAGCTTTGCCCTGCAGGGTTTTTTTGCCGCTAAAATACTGCGGGAATTTTCGGTTGGAAGGCTGCAGACACTGATTGGCAGTATTTATTTTATCATATCGCCAATTGTCATCGAGAGGATGTTTCGCCATACTGCGCTGGGCGGACACTGGCTTATCCTTTTGTCGGTCTATCTGTTTGTCAGACACAAAAAGGATTATCAGAATGTGGGGAAAATGACATTTCGCTGGGGGATTGTGGGAGCACTGACCGTAGCGATTCATTTGTATTTTTTTCCAATGTGCGGTGCGTTTTTGTGTGGATATATTTTATGTAGTTTTCTGAGAGAGAGAAAAATCCAATGGAGACAGCTGCTGCCAGGTGTATCTTTTTCAGGAGTTCTTTTGGTAAGCGCCTATATGCTGGGAGGTTTTTCGACACGGGCTTCGGCGGAGAGTGACGGTCTTGGGGAGTGCAGCTTTAACCTGAATGGTTTTTTTAATGAAAAGGGGTACTCGCGTTTCCTGGATGCGCTTCCGATGTATCATGAGTCCCAATATGAGGGGTTTGCCTATCTTGGGATTGGAATTTTTGTGCTCATGGCGTTTGCGGCTGTGTTGATTATGCTGGAGCTTGTTCGGAATCATGGGAGACGGATCAGAGAACATTATATAGGGATTGTGATAGGTATATTGATTTCAATCGGTTTGATCTTGTTTGCGGCATCACCAGTCGTGACATGGAATGATAAGCTGCTTTTTATACTTACAGACAGCAGTACGCTGACGCATTACTGGAGTATATTCCGTTCCTCTGGGAGAATCATATGGCCTGTGTGTTATCTCATTTATATTGTTGTGATTGTCTGCAACGAAAAATTGTGGGGTGAGTCCATCAAAAACAGGAATATGTCTGCTATGGTTTCGGCTGGGGTGCTGGCTGTGTGCTGTTTTCTGCAGGTTTTTGATATCAGTGGAAAGTTGACGGAGCAAAGAGAGCGTTTTGCTTCTGAAAAGACCTATCTGTCTGTTCTTCAGGATGACGTGTGGAATGAGCTTGCGCAGAGGGAAGAACTGGAACATTTTGTATGGGTGTCAAACAGCTACGAAAATAGGCAGATACTGGAGATGGCAAAGTGGGCCTATGACAACATGCTCACAATGAATATTTTCTATTTTGCAAGGGGATTGAGCGTGATTGAGGATACACAGTATAGTTTGCAGCATCCTGACGACACTTATGTTTTTGTCTTCAAACAGGAAGAGCTGGCAGAATATCTGAATTGTGAATTCAATTTTTATGAGGCTGATGGGTATGTTATAGGGACGACATTGGAACTAGAGTGTGAAAGGTATAAGTGAGATGATTGAGATGAGAAATGATGTGCTGGCACTATTAGGCAGAAAAATACCAAGACATACAAGAATCTGCTTACAATCGGGTATGCTTGTGGGGTGGCTTACACATTTTTATATGCTTTCTCATAAATTGCCAAACTGGGATGATGGTAATAATATGAACAATTTTGGCAGCGGCGACTATCTTGGCCGATGGTTTCTAAAGTATATTCATCCTCTCGGAGGAAGAGGCAGTATTCCGGCGGTGCATGGCTTCCTGTTGATTGTGTGCATTGCGATATCGGCCTGCTTGATCCTGGAAATACTACAGATCAGAAGTGCCACAGGTGCAGTTCTGACAGCGGCTGTTCTCGAGACGTTTCCAAGTGTGGTAAGCACG
This sequence comes from Lachnospiraceae bacterium, assembly GCA_029067205.1. Classification (GTDB taxonomy): domain Bacteria; phylum Bacillota; class Clostridia; order Lachnospirales; family Lachnospiraceae; genus COE1. The sequence goes on along the minus strand of JAIEEY010000457.1, from coordinate 11,223 downwards.
ATGACTTTCATGTTTATGGCACATACGTCTGGTATAGGAATCCTCATGGTAGTTCTTGCCGTATATCTTTTGCGAAAATACCGATTTGGCTGGCTTCCCTGTACCGTATTTCTGATCTGTGTGCTTGGAATATATCAGAGCTATATCAGCTTTGCGATAACGCTGATGCTGCTTGGAATGATATCTGATATTTTTCATGGTAAAAAGTTCCCTGAAATACTTAAGAAGGGAATCGTATGCATTCTGGTGCTGGGTATTGGAGTGCTCGTCTACATGAAGCTGTCACATGTGATCTATCCCAATCTGGACAATGAGACATATGGCGGTGTAGGAAATATGGGGCAGATTGCGATCCGTGAAATGCCAACGCTGATTGGCAGATGTTATAAACGGTTTCTTGAATATTTTCTCTGGAAACCGTTTGCTTTTGTGAGCAGTACGGCACAGGCGGCCAATATCATTACATGTATTTTGGCAGCTGTTCTTTTCACTTATCTCGTGATTACGCGGAAAATGTATCAGGATATCTTAACTTTTCTGATGCTGGTATTATTGTGTGGTTTTGTTCCGCTGGCTGCGGCATTTATATACTTCATGGCGCCGGAGGTTGCGTATTCCATGCTGATGCTGTATGCATATGCATTGATCTATGTGACAGTACTTGCGCTCCTTGAGTACTGTATGGAGGACTGGCAGGACAAGCCTGTGTCTGTTAAGTGGAGAAATGGATTGCGGTATATGGCGGTAATTGTGACTGTATGTACCATATTTGTGAGCAGTTACACGGATTATCTTCTGGCAAACCGTGCATATCTGAGAACACATTTGGCAGCAGAACGGGTACAGCAGTACTTTAACAGGGTGATTGCTATGGTTGAGAATACAGAAGGATATGAGAGCGGCGATCGTATTGAGATTCTGGGAGAATTTTATTATAAGGACAATCCGAGCACTGTTGAGGTCGATATTCTGGACTCTGAGGATCTCAGGGAGCTTGATGGAGTAGCGCTTGAGAATGGTTTGATTACGACAGGTGTGAGGGATAATATTATTAAGATGTTTGTCGGTTATGATATGGCTGACTTAAGTTTTTCTGACAAGCAGGATATTATGGAGACTGAGGAATATAAGAACATGGCTGTGTATCCCAAAGCGGGCTGTGTACAGAAGATTAATGAGATCTGGGTGGTAAAGATGTGTGAATAAATTTTGAGCGGGGAAAAAGATGAAAGAACTAATAGTATTATTTTTGGCGATTGCATCAACAATTGCATTATTTGCAGATGTGGAATCCACAGGAAATTTGTCGATGGCGCTCAACGGGGACGGAATTGCGCAGCTTATGACCCTGGTGCTGATCATCTATGTATACAGGCGTGTCTGGATAAAGGGTGATTTGCTGTCTTTCGGGAAACGGAGAGAACAGATTGGGTATGCATCCATAGCGTTCTTGTTTACGTTGTCGATGATCATAGGAAAAGCGCAGAGCGCGAATCCGGATTTGAAGTATGTTTTGTTCGCAGTGCTTTTGTTTGCAGGATATATGCCATTATTTTATATAGCAGTGGTATTTCTCAGTGATAAGATAACCTGTGCGGCAGACAGGAATGGAGATGACAAGGGATCCCAAATAACAAAGTGGCTGTTTGAGGAGCATGTGATACTTGGCGCAATGCTTGTAGTATTTCTGTGCAGACTGCCATATCTGATCGCATTTTATCCCTGCTCGATGTCATGGGACGGCGGGGCGCAGATTTGTCAGTTTTATGGAAGTGAGATTTTTTCCGATCATCATCCGCCGATGCTCAGCTTTGTGTATGGGGCGATTGCCTTTTACGCGCAGAAATGGGGAATACCGAATTTGGGAATGTTTTTTATTCCATTAGGGCAGACCTGTCTCTCGGCGTTTGCAGTGGCTAAGGTATGCTTATTGTTTAAGGAGATGAAAACGCCATATTGGGTCCGGTGGGCAAGTCTGGTCTATTATGGGCTGTTTACGGTGTGGTGCATTTTTGATGTTACGGTGATAAAGGATTCCATTTATTGGCAGCTTACTCTTTTATATACTGTGGAAATGGCGTGGTGCATGCTCAGACAGGAGGCGTTTTTTGCGAAGAAAAGGCATCTTTTTCTGATGCTTCTATGTGGAGTATTGATGACACAGACGAGGAATAATGGAATCTTTGTTCTTTTGTTTACTGTTCCGGTTATATTCATCGTTATACAAAGAAAGAAAAAGGGAGTGTATCTCGGTTCGGCAATTGCAATGTTTACAGTGATCTATCTGTTGAATAACGTGCTCTATCCGGCGCTTGGTGTGGTGAGTCTTAAGGAGAAAGAGGATACGTATTGCATTCTATTTCAGCAGACTGCAAAATATGGTCAGGATTTTCCAGAGGATGTGACAGAGGAAGAACGCGAATTCCTGAATCGCATGTTTGACTATGATGAACTTGTAGAGGTCTACAATCCACAGCTGGCAGACTGGGTGAAAAATTGTTTGAAAATATGTGAGGCAGCTTCGGCGGATGGGACGAATGCTGAGTTTGCGGAGATAAGAAACGAATACTTTAAAATATGGTTTGCCCAGTTGAAACGGCACCCGCTCTCCTATATCAATACTTTTTTTGAATGTTCTTATGGATATTATTATCCAGAAGTGAAACCATATAAGGAGGGAAATGGATTTTATGAGATGGACAGGAATATGTTCACGCAGTCAATGCACTCAGCACATCAGATAGAGGCTTTTGCGCCGTTTCGATTTCTGCTGGAGCAGGTTGGCAAATTTGAGTATCTGCCGGGAATCGGACTATTGTACCGCTGTGGTTTCTATACATGGTGTATTATCTTTGCTGCCGGTTATTTTTTGATCAGAAAAAGATATCGGGAGCTGATCATTGCACTTCCGGCGATTGTGAATATTCTAGTCTGTCTGATCTCACCAGTCAATACATGTATTCGGTATGTGATGCCTACAATGTGCATAGTGCCTGTACTATATGCTATGATAATGAAACAAGATACAGTTGTTTAGAATGGAATAAAGCATCAATCCATTGTGCAGTAATGACACAAGGATTGGTGCTTTGCTTTTTATAAATAAAGTATAAATAAAATAAAAATAAAATTAAAAAAAACTTATTGTGTTGTTTTTAAATTAAGTGCAATTTATACTTTAAATTTGACAATAATATATTAATGGTATAGAGAAATGGGAATTTGATATAAAAATTTTAAAAGAGCAATCATTCTATGCAGATGCATACGATGAAGGTGAGATATATTTAATTGAGATATATTTAATTTAAGAAAGGAAGTTTTTCATATTAGAGATAAAATATATATATTGTTTTTAACTGCAGCCCTGATATTGTTATTGGTCATTTTAATCAGGACTGACGATGAAATACAGGATTTGACTGATGTCGCTATAAGGGCAGAAGAAACCAATATAGACAGTGAATATACACAAGATAAAGAAATAAGGATTTCTGCCCAGAGTGGATTCTACAATGAGGATATTCAGATCACAGCACAACTGGGGCAGGAAGGTATTGTCTTCTATACTATGGATGGTTCCTGTCCGGCATCGGAAGAGGGGGGAAGTACCTATAGGTACAGAGAGCCGATTTTATTGTCGGCGGGGGAGGAAGAATCAGTAGAAGTCTGTAGGTTTAAGGCAGTATTTGACGATGGCACGGAATCTGAGGTGGTAACGAACACTTATTTTATGGGAAAAGATATCTGGAATCGTTATGATACGATGATTATCAGCCTGGCTGCAGAATATGATGATCTGTATGGAGAAGAAAGAGGTATTTTCGTAGAGGGAAAATTAAGGGCGGACTGGCTGGCGGAACATCCTGGGGAAGAAGTGGACGCTGATACTCCGGCGAATTACAATATGCGTGGAAGGGAAAGTGAGCGAAATGTTCATATTGAGATATTTGAAAGGGACGGCAGCAGGGTGATTTCTCAAAATGGCGGAATCAGGATATCCGGGGGGTTCACGAGATGGTCGGAACAGAAGTCTTTTAAGCTATATGCGAGAAAGGAATACGATGAACAGAACAACAGATTCCGTTTCCCTTTGTTGGATGATATGAGAACTCTTGATGGAGGGACTATCATTGGCAAATATAAAACAATAAAAATAAGAAATACGGGAAATGACCGTTTGGAAGCTTTTATCAGGGATGAACTGGGACTTACCTTAGCAGGGATGGCAGGTTTTTTGGATACCCAGTCGGTACGTCCTGTGAGTGCCTATATCAACGGAGTCTATCAAGGACTGTATTGGATGCATTCCACATATGATGAGGAGTATTTTGAGGAAAGATACGGCGATTATGACGGCGAGATGGTATTGATTGGAGACGGTGAGAGGGATATGATCACGTATTCCAATGATGAAACATCGAACTATTACGCCGCAGAATATAGTGAGATGTATGAAAAATACAGTGCTTTGGATTTGACAAATGACAAGATATATGAGGAACTGTCAGATTATATTGATGTAGAGAATTATCTCCAATATTATGCATTGGAGATTTATATGGCGAATAGAGACTGGCCTTATAATAATCTAAAGGCATACAGATATGTGGCAAATGATGAGGCTGGATATATAGATCATTCCGTTTTTGATGGCAGGTACCGCTATTTATTATATGATGTGGATAGCACGATGGGAGCGGGGACTATAAGGGAGAATTTGAATCCGGATCAGAGTTTTGAGACGATCGCTTTGATAGAGGAGAGGGATTATGCGCCTTTATTGCTTGCTTTATTGCAAAGAGAAGATTGTAGAAACTATTTTATATCTTATGTCTGCGATTTGTTAAATGGAGCCTTTTCTCCGGAAAATGTTGACAGAGTCCTGGCGGATATGCATCGTTTGCGGGAAAATGAGATGGGAGAGTATATAGAAGAGAGTATAAGGAATCCGGATCTCCTGGATATTGGGGCAATTTATCTGGAGATGCAGATGGATTGCATAAGAGCGTGGGCAGAGACAGCGCCGGAGAGTATGTTGGAAGGTATGAGGCAGAAATGGCAGCTGGGGGATATCTATACAGTTAATTTGTTCCTTGCAGAGAATGAAGGTGTTCAGATTAACGGCATTACCGTGACAGAGCCTCAATTTAGTGGAAGATATCTTACAGGATGCGCTACCAGACTAAAACCAGTACTTCCATTAGGGAAAAAATTTTCTTACTGGGAAATTAACGGAGAAGTATATACAGAAGAAGAGATTCTTATAGATGCAGATATGTTAATTGACGGAACACTAAATGCAGTACTTTATTCGGAAGAAATAGGTCCTGGACTGGCATTGAGTGAGATTAAGGCAAAAGGGAAAGAAGATTATATCATCTTAACAAATTTTTCCGATAGAGAAGTAAATACAAGAGGGTACTGTATTATGGACGGGGAAAAGACTTCCCACATGAATTATTTGGAAGAAACAACTTTGGCACCAGGAGAAAGTATATTAATTGGCTGTAAGGACTATAATGGTTCCGATGCCTTTATGAAGGTGAACTTTAATATAAAGAAAGATGAGGAAGTGATGCTTTCCTATGGCGGAAGCGGAATCATAGAAAGAGTTCTGATACCTGATTTGGGAACGGAACAGGGCGTATACAGAAAAGATATGATCACAGGCGAATGGAAGGAAGAGAGGAGAATTGCAGATGGCTCTTGAATACAGGCATGAATTGAAATATGTAGTTTCAGTACAACAGATAGAATGTCTGCGAGGCCGGATTCAATCGCTTATGTTCCTGGACAGCCATGTGGATGAAAAGAAAAAGTATAATATTAGAAGCATCTATTTTGATGATTATAGAAATACCTGTTATTTTGAGAATGAAGATGGGACAAGTCCGAGAGAAAAATTCAGGATGAGGATATACAATGCAAGTAAGCAAGAAGTTCATCTGGAGTTAAAGCGCAAGGAGCGGGGGAAAACACATAAAGATTCCTGTATCCTGACACAGGCTCAATGTTTGGATTTCCTTGGAGGAACCGGTCGGCAGATCCATCAGGGGGACTCGGCGGTGCTTCAGAAATTTTGTTTAAAATATAGGACAGAACTTTATCGGCCGAAGGTAATCGTGGAATATGAAAGGGAGCCGTATGTACATAAAAACGGGAATGTCAGAGTTACTTTTGATACGGATATCCGCTCATCAAACTGTATTGACAGTTTTTTTGATCAGAAAATATTTTCAAGGCCAGTTATGCCATCAGGGTATCATCTGATGGAGGTGAAATATGATGAATATCTTCCGGATCCTATTTATGTCAGTTTACAATTGGATCATCTGCAGCAAACGACATTCTCGAAATATTATTTATGTAGAAAATACAACATAGGAGGAAGCATATAAAATGGGTTTTAATGATATCTTAAAAAAGTCTTTTGTCCAGACAACAGCGGATAATGTGAGTATGGGAGACATCGTGACAGCGTTGTTGGTAACGTGTCTTCTGGGAGTATATATTTTCTGTATTTACCGTGTGACGACAAAGAAAGTATTTTACAATAAAAGTTTTAATATATCTTTAGTAGCGCTTGCTTTAATCACTACAGCCATTATTCTTTCTATTCAGTCTAGTGTGGTAATTTCTTTAGGTATGGTAGGCGCATTATCCATTGTCCGTTTTAGAACCGCGGTTAAGGAACCTATGGATCTGGTATTCTTGTTCTGGTCTATCAGTGTGGGAATCATATGCGGTGCTGGATTGTTTGAAATAGCTATTTTAGCATCAATACTGATTACTGTGGCAATTTTAGGTTTAGACAAACTGCCGGAAACAAAGGCGCCGATGATTCTTGTAGTAGATTCTTCTAATATTGACAGTGAAGAAACAATTATGAAAGTGGTGAATAAGTACAGCGCCCATAGCAAAATAAAATCAAGAAATATGAATGCGGAAGGGTTGAATATGGTAATCGAGGTCAGGATCAAGGAAAGTGCAAAATGTATTAGAGAGATCAATAGACTTAATGGAATGAATAATGTATCATTGATCGCACAAGAGGGAGAAGTGACTTTTTAGATCGCTTATTTTTCTACAGTTCCTTAAGTCGGGAAATGTCACTCCAAAGCATTTAAGCTTTGTTATGGAACTTTGCATGAAGAACGAAGGCATCCATGTACAGAAATCGCGTCGTATGAAAAAAGTCATATAGAGCAGAATAGACATAAGACTGGTCACATAAAGCGATGAGGCCGGTCTTATATCTATTTATTGCTGCTTGCGAAATCAGGGTGATTGGGGTAATATGGTATAGTATTATACACAAAAAAGGAGACGAAATGGTTCAGAAGATTCAAAGATCAACATTGTATTTTGTGGTGTTGTTGGTTGTTGCGCTGGGTATTACGGGGTGTACTCACAAGGATCTGGCGGCAAGGAAATCAGTTGATCAGGAAAACACCTGTATAATTACAGGACTTACAGTAAATTATGAGGAAAACCCGATTGGAATAGATCATTTACCGCTGTTTGGATGGCGTATGGAATCTGACATGGAAGGACAGCGGCAGACGGCGTATCAAATTGTCGTTGCAAAATCCCAGGAACAGTTGGAAAAACAGGAATATGTGTGGGATAGCGGCAGGATAGAATCTGGCATATCTGTGGCGGTGCCATATGATGGCGGAACACTTGAACCGGAAAAATGCTATGTATGGAAGGTGTATGTGTGGGATAAGGATGGAAATCCGTCGGAAAGCAGCGAGGAAGCAGTATTTGAAACAGGGCTGACTGACAATGACTGGAGTGGTGCCTCTTGGATAGGTATCAGGGAAGTACAGGATAGAAAAAGTGAAGAGACAGATGATGTCACGAAGTATCAGATCGAGTACGATGTGAGGCTTGGAAGGACAAAGTCTGGTTTCGTGTGGGGAATGGATACCGACCAGTATGGGGAATACATGAAGTGCTGTGTGAGTACGCTGGGGGAAAATATTGAATTTTCGATCGCGGAGTGTTCTGGCGTAGATGGAGATGGGGACGACAAGATTCTGTTGAACGAAGAATTTCCTGAAATATTTGGCAGTATAGATGAATTTTGCGAAACTGTTCATCACATTAAACTGGATATAGCGGGAAATGTAGTAAGAGGCAGTGTGGATGGAATACCAGTGTTGGAGACCGTTTCGATACAAAAAAGCAGGGAACTGGAAAATATCGGATTGTGGACTGCAAGAGGGGCATACTATGCATATTATGATAATATAACGATAACGGATCATGAGGACAATATTATCTGTAAAGAAACCTTTGACAATACAAAGGCGCATATCTTTTCCCCATATTATGTCAAAATCACGGAAGGCTGGTGTGAGGCTTCGTCTGGTTTTATCCTTACTCCAGGGGTGGAGGAACCAGCGCCTATGCTGCGTTGCTGTTTTGAGAATGCTAGTGACAGCCGTATTTTGTCGGCAAGGCTCTATGCCGCATCATTAGGGGATTACAGGATATACTTAAATGGAAAGGATGTCTGTGGAGAATACCTGACACCAGGAAGGTCGGTCTACAACAAGGAGGTATACTACAGGACGTATGATGTTACAGAACTAGTGAATGGCGGTGGGGCTGCAAAAAACGTGATCGGTGCAGTACTTGGGCATGGAAGTTATAATAAAGCAAATAACAATTGGGGAGATTACATTGCTTTTCAGGCAAAATTAGTGATAAGGTACGAAGATGGAATCAGTCAGACGGTTGTTACAGATGAAAACTGGCAGGCGTATGGTGATGGACCGATCCGCAATGATGATATGTATCTTGGGGAGTACTATGATGCTGCCAAGGAACAGACTGGATGGTGTGAGGAGGATTATCGCACAGATGATTGGCAGCGGGCAGATGTGTTTCCTGAATATGACAAACTTCTCAAAAAAGCGGCAGAAACAGCAGCTGTAAAATGTATTGAGACATTAAGTCCTGTGAGTGTGTCAGAACCAATACAGGGCGAATATGTGTATGATTTTGGGCAGAATTTTAATGGGAACTGTCAGATCACATTGAGAAATACAGAGAATAGAAAAGGACAAGTTGTCACTATTCGATATGCAGAAGCACTTAATAATGAAAAGCTTTCTGGATGCGATGATGAAATTGGTACGATTTTTACTGAAAATCTCTTTACTGCTGATAATACAGACTATTATGTCATAGGTGGAACTGGTGAGGAAACCTACACTCCGAGCCTTGTATGCCGCGGCTTTCGTTATGTGCAGCTCTCGGGGATGGATGAACCAATTCCGATCGAGGATGTAAGTGGACTTGTGGTCAGTACGGACAATAGGCGAACAGGGACTTTTTCGTGTTCAGATGAAAGGGTAAACAGACTGTATGACAGTATTTATTGGACACAAATTGGCAATTATCTGGATGTACCAACAGACTGTCCACAGCGGGACGAGCGTTTTGGCTGGGCAGGGGATGCCCAGGTTTTTGCCAATACGGCTGCATATAATGCCAATGTTCACAATTATCTGAGAAAATATGTGGAAATGTTGATTGACTGTCAGGGTGAGAACGGTGCATTTCCAGAGATTGCGCCGAGCGTCAATGCAGACAGCAGTGCAAACGGATGGAGCGATGCAGGGATCATACTGGTATGGGAGCTGTATCAACAATATGGGGATCAGGATATCATCCGGGAAAATCTGAGCGCGATGTGCAGGTATATAGATTATTTGGTTGATACAAGTGATAACTTTATACGCACGCAGCATGGTTACAGTGATCACAATTCTGTGTCAATGCTTGACGATGATATCGCAAATACAGCGCAGTGTGCATATGTGGCAGGACTTTTGTCAAAAATGAGTGCAGATATTGGTGAAAATGACATTGCCAAGAAATATGATATGGTTTACAATCAATATAAAAAGGCGTGGCAGGATCATTACCTCAATGAAGATGGCTCAATTGACTGTTGGCTCCAGGCAGCATATATACTTGGACTTGCATATGGATTGTATCCCGAGGAACTTGAAGCACAGGGCGCTGCCTGGTTAAATAGTACAGTGGCAGCAAATGATTATCATTTGAATACAGGATATATCGGAACGCAGTTTTTGCTGCCCATGCTGTGTAAATATGGATATGTTGACACAGCGTACCGCATATTGCAGCAGGACACATATCCGTCTTGGAACAATATGCTTTCCTATGACCAGACAACGCTCACAGAGGCATGGTTTACCTGCCGCGATATCGGTGACGGATTGTATGCGATTAATGGTTCCCTAAATCACCCTGGACTTGGCACCGTAGGACAATGGCTGTACAGTGATGTACTGGGCATCAGAAGGGACGAGTCCGCTCCAGGATTCAAACATTTCTATATCCAGCCACTGGTGGGTGGTGGGATGACGTATGCGTCAGGAAGTTATGAGAGTGTCTATGGTAAGATTGAAAGCAGTTGGAAACTGGATGGGAATGAAGTGATATTCTGCTTTACAATTCCAGCCAATACGACAGCAACCGTGTCCCTGCCTGATGAGCAGTATCAGAGTATGGAACTGGGTGCTGGAAGATATGAATACCACATTGCCTTGAATCAATAAATGACTGGAACAGGAATATAGGGAAGGACGTAATGAAAGTGGATAACAATAGAAAAAAGGGAATTCTTTACATTGTGGTTCCCTGCTATAATGAAGAGGAAGCCCTGGATACATCGGCGGGAAGGCTTTTGGACAAACTTCACGAGCTGAAAAAGAGAGAGATCATATCTGATGAGAGCAGGATTGTGTTTGTAGATGACGGTTCCAGGGACAAGACATGGGAGATCATAAAAGGATTGTATGATAATAATGAGGAGATCAAAGGCCTTCGGTTCGCACACAACAGGGGACATCAGAATGCAATCCTTGCAGGGATGATGTATTCCAGAAAATATTGTGACTTTACGATCACGATAGATGCTGACCTTCAGCAGGACATCAATGCCATGGAAAATTTTATCAGCGAGTATGAAAATGGCAGTGAGATCGTGTATGGTGTGCGCAACTCCAGAAATACAGATGGATTTTTTAAGAAGTTTTCGGCGACATTATTTTATAAGACAATGGCACTTATGGGGGGTGATATTTATGAGAATTCGGCGGATTACAGGCTGATGGGAACGAGGGCGTTGGAGGCATTATCGGAATATGATGAAGTCAATCTGTTCCTGCGCGGAAT
>JAIEEY010000456.1 GCA_029067205.1 Lachnospiraceae bacterium | reverse complement strand
ATATACTATACTACACGCGATTATGAAAAAATTCTTGCTGTGTAAAGGAGAGGATGAATTATGGACGAACAACCAAAGAAAAGCGGTGAAGACGGCGGATTTATGATTAAAGTTGCCACCTTTATCGTTGACAGACGCAACCTGTTCTTTCTGCTGTTTGGCATTGCGCTGATCTTTTCCGTAGTGTCCATGAACTGGGTATCAGTAGAAAACGCACTTTCAGCGTATCTTCCGGACACGACAGAGACGAGTCAGGGGCTTAACCGCATGGAGGAACAGTTTATCACTTATGGTACAGCAAAGGTCATGGTGATGAATATTCCCTATGACGAGGCTGACAAAATCTATGAGGAGCTTCTGGAGTTTGACAGTATCATTATGCTTGACTTTGACAACTCGAAGAGCCACTATAACAATTTTGCAGCATTATACAGCATCACATTTGGTTATGAGGAGACCGACGACAGGGCACTGGAGGCACTCGACGAAGTCAGGGCAATGCTCGACGGATACGATATCTATGTATCCACCTCCATGGGCGATGCGTCGGCAGAGCAGCTGGCAAAGGAGATGTCCGTGATCAGTGTGCTCGTCGCAATTGTGGTCGTTTCCGTACTGTTGTTTACTTCGCAGACATGGGCGGAGGTGCCAGTGCTGCTGCTGACTTTCTGTTCGGCGGCATTGATCACCAAGGGAACAAATTTCCTGATGGGTACGATTTCCTTTGTCTCAGACTCCGTTACGATTGTATTGCAGCTTGCGTTGTCTGTGGATTATGCGGTAATTTTCTGTAACCGGTATAAGGAGGAGCATCAGACGCTTGGCATCAGGGAGGCTGATATTGTGGCTCTCAGCAAGGCGATCCCTGAGATTTCTTCCAGCTCGCTCACCACAGTAGGTGGTCTGGTTGCGATGATGTTCATGCAGTTTGGTATCGGACGTGATATGGCGTTCTGTCTGATCAGGGCGATTTTATTGAGCCTGCTTGCTGTATTTTTGCTGATGCCGGGACTAATCATGCTCTTTGGCAAGGCGATGGATAAGACAAAGCACAAGAGCTTTATCCCGGACATTCCATTTGTTGGAAAATTCGCATACAAGACAAGATATATCATACCGCCGTTATTTGTGGTTGTGTTGGTTGGTGCCTATATCGTTCAGTCGCATTGTCCTTATGTATATGGTTATACACAGCTGGAAACACCTGTACAGAGTGATGCGATGGTCGTGGACGAGATGATCGAGGAGAGCTTTGGGGCAGAAAACTTTGTGGCGCTTGTCGTTCCGGCAGGGGACTATGAGAGGGAGGGCAGACTCTTAAAGGAGTTGGATGCCAGACCGGAGGTCGACCACTCGCAGGGACTTGCCAACACAGAGGCGATGGATGGGTATATGTTGACCGACAAGCTGACAGCGAGGGATTTTTCTGAGCTTTTAGAGGTCGACTATGAGATTGCGGAGCTTCTCTATACGGCTTATGCAGTGAATGATGAAAATTATGCAAAGATCATCAATGGATTCTCCAACTACAGTGTACCGTTAATTGATATGTTTATGTTCCTCTATGATGAGGTAGATGAGGGGTACGTCACACTGGATGACGATCTGATGGATACATTGGAGGATGCACATACAAAGATGCAGATTGCACTTGACCAGCTGCAGGGTGAGGATTACAGCCGTATGCTGATCTATCTGACCCTGCCAGAGGAAGGGGATGAGACATTTGCTTTCCTTGACGAGATGCATGAGATCGCAGGTAAATATTATGAGCAGTCGGAGGTGCTGGTTCCTGGGGAATCAACGAGCCAGTATGATCTGTACAAGACTTTTCAGAGGGACAATACGGTTGTTAATGTGGTTTCTATCCTCGCGGTGCTGGTTGTTTTGCTGTTTACATTTATGTCGGCTGGTATGCCGGTGCTTCTGATTGCAGTCATTCAGGGTGTGATCTGGGTGAACTTCTCCTTCCCGTCCGTGGAGCAGAAGAATGTATTCTTCCTGAGTGCCATGATTGTATCATCTATTCAGATGGGTGCAAATATCGATTATGCGATCGTTATCTCAGGCAGATTTCTGGAGATCAAGGATAAAATGTCAAAGAGAGATGCTATTATCGAGACGATGAACTTCGCGTTCCCGACAATCGTTACGTCTGGTACAATGCTTGCACTTGCAGGTATTTTTATCGGACAGATGTCGTCGGATGGTGCGGTGTGCGGTATCGGGCAGTGTCTCGGAAGAGGTACGATTCTCTCGATTTTCACGGTTATGTTTGTACTCCCGCAGATTCTTCTGCTGGGTGAGAAGATTATTGACAGGACTTCGTTCGCAGTATCCATTCCGCTGAAGTTGGAGCGCGTCAGTGGACTGATGCGTGTTGACGGTCTCGTACAGGGACAGATCAATGGTACGATTGTCGGTGAAGTACACGGTCTGGTGCGCGGTGATGCAAGCCTTTTTGTAAATATGGGCAGGCTTGAGCAGCAGGAGGACGATGGAAGAGATTTGAAGGAACTGATGCAGAAGGAAGAAGGTGAGAAAGATGCATAGATTACATAAAAAATTGTTTGCATTAACACTGACTACAGTACTGGTTTTTGGCATGCTTCCAGTGCAGGATATCCGCGCGGAGGAGACAAAGAAAACCGAAACTGCTTCAGCAGAAGACGAGATCAAATATGAGCGGATTGACATCAGCACGGCAGAACAATTTGCTGACTTTGCATCGAAATGTTATATGGACTCCTGGTCAGAAAATAAATACGTAAGTCTGAAAGCAGATATCGACCTTACAGGCACAGAAATCCGTGTAGTTCCTGTATTTAATGGAATATTTGACGGTGTGGGGCACACGATTTCCGGCTTTGATTATGTGGGTGACGGATATGTTGTGGGATTATTCCGCTATGTGGAAAGTCAGGGGGTAATACAGAACCTGACTTTGAAGGGAACTATTGAGTCCGAAAACCAAAAGGAATGTATCGGGAGTCTCTGTGGTGTAAACTATGGTACGATTAAAAACTGTACCTTTCAGGGAACTGTGAGCGGCCGCGACACAGTCGGCGGCATTGCAGGAATTAACGGGGATATTGGAATTATAACCGGATGTGCTGTAAAGGGAAGAGTTACAGGTTATTACTCGACAGGGGGAATTGTCGGAATCAACCATGGTACTTTAAATTACTGCTCAAACCGTGCTGGGATTAATGATAACAGTGCATGGGTTGAGGAGGATGACGAGATGGGCAGCGGTATGGGAATCCTCGAAAGCCTTACAGATGATGAGGACAGTGAGCTGTACAGCGGCGTTGACACAGGTGGCATTGCGGGATTTTCGAATGGTGTGATCATAAGATGTACCAACTCGGGAACGGTCGGTTATGAACATACAGGGTATAATATTGGTGGTATTGCAGGACGTCAGTCTGGTATCGTATCACTTAGTACTAATAATGGCACAGTGTATGGACGCAAGGACATTGGTGGTATAGTAGGACAGATGGAGCCCTTTATTGAGATCAATGAGGCAGAGTCGGTCAGGGCTGCCGTCGATAGGCTGCATAAGCTGATTGACAAGACACTCAATGATATGCAGGCAGCAAAGAATGGTGTGAAGCGGGATTTTGATGCAATTACATCATACAGTGACGGTGCAGTGGATGCTGCAGATGCACTTGCCAATCAGATTGGTGATTTTGTGGACGACAATCTTGACCAGGTGCAGTCCATGACAAACCGTTTTGACTATGTTCTGGAAATGACACCAGGGGTGCTGAATAACTTTGAGACAGCAGAGAACAGCTTTAACAATGCCGTTGAGTCTTTGAAAAGGATTTCGGATGACATGGGGAAGATAACCGATGTTGGCAGCGGATCGTATGATGTGTCAAAAAATAAGAGAATTACACTTCTACATACAGTTGGCGGAAACATCACTTCTGATTTGTATAATCCTGAGGCAGGGGAGCAGGTTACGATTACGGCTGAAACGGATACAGTCAGTGGTTCATCGAATGCGTATCGTTTATCGCAAATTGATGTCGTAAAGGTTACAAATGGGGAAAAAGTAACAACATCAGCAAGTTCACCATTTACTTTTACAATGCCGGCGGAAAATGTGCGGGTTGAGGCATATTTCGAACCAGATAATGGAATAATGGTTACAAGTCTTGATATCGATACAATAAGCTTTGATGCAATAGAGAATGCAGTCGTGACAGATGTGGAGATGGAGACGGACGATAAGACTGAGATAGAAGCGGAAACAGATAATGAGACTGAGATAGAAACAGAAATAGATGATGAGACTGAAGAGACAGAACCCACTAGTGCATCTTTTCTGAGCGGTGCAGCTGGAGATGGAGAGGAGAGCATCCAGAACGACAGCAAGACAGATCAAAAGGGTGTTCTTAGTCCAAGAGCAAATTCTTCTGTGAAGATCACTTCCAATCTGTCGGGAAATGCAAGTTATTCTTACAATAACACTAATAATACGGTAACGATTACGGTGGAGCCGTCAGGAGGATATACCGTGGACTATGTGACGATAGATGGTTCAAGGAAATCTCCAGACAGCGGAAATTCCTACTCCTTCCAAGTATCTGGTGATGAGGAATACAATGCATCGATCCAGTTCAAAAAGATGACGACAACATCGAGCGTTGTAGACAGCGCAAAGTCAGAGATTGAGAATGCGATCCGCGAAGTGCAGGATACAATTGATAAAATTAATGACAACAATGGGGTAAATGCTTCGGAGCTGCAGAAAATGCTGTCTGCCATCAGCACCATAATCGAGAATATAGAGATTCTGGCAGATATCTACGGAAAGCAGGCATCAGATGCTCTTAAGGCAGTAAACAATGATCTCGGTGATATGTCGGATCATTTGAAGCGTGCACTCGATTCTATAAAGTCTGCGACAAGTCGGACAAAAGATATTGTCAATTACATGAACGACCAGCCTGATATCACGTTTACCAAGCTTGGCACAGAGTATGACTACAACAGAATCAATCTCCGCAATCATCTTCAGGCAATCAGCGACAATATGAAATTGTTGGGCGAGGATGCTTCAAGATATTCTGATGTGGTAAATGCAGATCTGAGGGCAGTAAATGACCAGATCAACGTGATATTCAACCTTCTTGCCGACAGGTTATCTGATGCACAGAAGATGGAGCTTGCAGCGTTTTATAATGATGTTGGCGATGAAGACATCGATACCATAACAACAGGAAGGACAGAGTCCTGCAGCAACAAAGGCGTGATAAAGGGGGATATCAATGTAGGCGGTATAGTCGGTTCCATGTCAATTGATGACGAAGATCTGGATGACAGCGCAGTCGGTTCGATTGAGTATGAACTGGGCAGACGTTTCCTTTTGAAATGCCTTGTTGCGGACAGCGTAAATGAAGGGTATATTACTGCTAAGAAAAATGGTGCGGGCGGTATCTGCGGATACATGGATCACGGTATTATCGTTGGTTCGGAGAGTTATGGAAGTGTGGAAAGCACCGAGGGAGACTACGTGGGCGGCATCTGCGGTGAGTCCCATACGATAATTGAGCAGTGTTATGCACTGTGTTCTGTCGCAGGCAGCAGAAATGTGGGCGGTATAGCTGGATATGCGGATACTTTGAAGAACTGCTATTCCATGGCGGATGTACATTCTGAAAACGGCAGGGTGGGCGCAATCGCAGGTCAGATCTCCGAATATGACAAGGTTAGTACAGGTATTGATGATGAATCTGAAGAGACAGATGAGCCAAAGGTCAGCGGTAACTACTATGTGGGCGAGAACATTCATGGTATTGACAATATCAGCTATATGGGAGTAGCGGAACCAATCAGCTACCAGGATTTGCTGGCAGTGGAGCAGCTTCCCGCACAGTTCTGGCATCTTAAAGTTATTTATAAGATAGAAGATACATACCTTGGTTCTGAGGAAGTGGAATATGGTAAGAAGCTTGATCAATTGAACTTTCCGCAGATTCCCGGCAAAGAGGGATTCTATGGGGAATGGCCCGACGTGTCGGATATGACAATGAGCGGAACCATGGTGGTCGAGGCGGAATACAAGGACAATGTAACCGTAGTACAGAGTAACAAAGAAGAGGACAGCGCAGAGGAAGGTCAGTGGCAGAGACCATATGCTTTGGTTGAGGACATCTTTACAGAGGATACCGTATTATATGCCCGAATCAGTGATATGGCTCCGCCAGAGGAGGCCGCTGAGAAGCAGAATGTAGTCTACGAGGTGACATTGGAAAATGGCGGTATCAAAGAGACGGATATTTTCTCATTGAGAATCTTGAATCCCTATGAGGATGCGGTTGTCTATGGATACAAGGACGGTGCATGGACAGAGATCGAAAGCAAGGGCAGAGGTCAGTACCTGCAGGTTGATATGACTGGTACGCATCAGTATTTCTGCGTGGTGGAGAATACATTTAATCTGGTTATGATCATTCTCTGTACAGTGGCAGCAGCAGTGGTCCTGATTCTGCTGATTGTCATGATCAAGAAAGGCAGGGAACGTAGAAAGCAGAAACGTCAGAAGAAAGTAGAGGAAAAATAAAAAGGCGCTGATGCGCCTTTTTATTTTAGGATAGTTTTTAAAGTGGTCATCAGATTATCAATATTAATCGGCTTGGCGATGTGGCCATTCATGCCGCTTCGCAGGGCTTCTTGTTTGTCCTCCTCAAAGGCGTTGGCAGTCATTGCGAGGATTGGGATCGATGAGAGCTGTGGATCCTCAAGCTTGCGGATTGCCTGGGTTGCCTCATAGCCATTCATGACAGGCATCTGTACATCCATCAGTATGATCTGGTAATACCCTGGCTTGGAAGCTTTCAGCTTCTCAACGGCTAACTGTCCATTGCTGGCTAGATCCACTGAAAATCCAGCTTCCTGCAAGATTTCTGCTGCGATTTCCTGGTTCAGTTCATTGTCTTCCACAAGCAAAAGGTGTTCTGAGTGAAATGGCGCAGATTCGATAAGACCATCTGATTTCTGTTCCTTTCCAGTGCTTGTGACAGAATGCAGACATTCTCTCAGCTCAGACAGGAATAGCGGCTTGCTGCAGAATGCCGTAACACCGGCTTCCTTTGCCTCTTCCTCGATATCTTCCCAGTTGTATGCGGTCAGCACAATGATCGGCACATTTCCGCCAGTTTCCTTTTGAATGCGGCGTGCGACTTCGACACCATTCATGTCAGGAAGCAGCCAGTCGATAATGTATACGGCGTAGCAGTCTTTGCGGGTGACGGCCTGATGGGTGCGAAGGACAGCTTCTTTTCCTGACAAGGTCCATTCTGCACGCATTCCGATCTGCTGCAGCATATAGGAAACGCTGTCGCAGGTGTTAAAGTCGTCGTCCACCACAAGAGCGCGGCATCCCTGCAATTCTGGAATCAGAGGTGATTCCTTGACTTCCGAACTGACACGGAAGGTGAAGGAGACAATAAATTCTGAGCCGACATTTTGCTTGCTGGTCACGCTGATTGTACCATTCATCATTGTCACAATATTTTTGGTGATTGCCATACCGAGACCAGTTCCCTGTATACCGCTGATGGTGGAGTTGCGCTCACGCTCAAACGGCTCAAAAATGTGGGAGACAAATTCCTCGCTCATACCAATGCCTGTATCCTTGACCTGAAATTCATATACAGCATATCCTTGTTGCGCTACAGCTTTCTCTGTGACCTTGATGCTGACAATCCCTCCGGCAGTCGTGTATTTTATAGCGTTATTCAGCAGGTTTAACAGCACCTGGTTCAGACGCAGTCTGTCACAATAGATATTTTCGTTCTGCACATCGATGGCGTCCATATACAGTTCAAGCTGCTTGGAATGAATGTCTGCCTGTATGATATTGCGCAGCCCATGCAGGATTTCCGGCAGACTGCAGAGCTGCTCTGACAGCTGCATCTTGCCGCTTTCAATATGGCTCATGTCGAGGACATTGTTGATCAGGTTCAACAGATGGTTTCCGGAGGTCATGATCTTCTTGAGATAACCCTCAACCTGTTCTGTGTGATCAAGGCGGCTGAGCGCCAGCGTCGTGAAGCCGATGATGGCATTCATCGGGGTGCGGATGTCATGCGACATATTGGAAAGAAATACACTTTTTGCCTTGTTGGCGCGGTTTGCCTGCGCCAGTGCATCTTCCAGAATGGTATTTTTCTCCATCTCAATGCGGGTTTCTTCGTCGATACTGTGGAAACCAAGGACGATTCCGCAGTGATCGCTCCAGTCTCCTGTGCAGACTGCCTTCATCTGGAAATAGCGTATTTCTCCATGGCAGAGGGCGCGGTAATTGACAGTGTACATTTTCTTTTCGGCGAGCCTCTGCATCAGGCTTTCGTGAGAGATGGCCTGACGCATTATCTCCTTGTCCTCTGCATAGACGCACCTGTCTATATAATGTCCAAGATTTTCCTCCAGGGACAATTCCCCTGCAAAAAGTTTATCCAACACGTGATATTTACATTGGCTCATTCGAAGGGCACGTCCCTTTCCGGTATCCATGTCAAAAAAGCATACGAGATTGTAGTCGATACTCAGTGCCTGAATGAGTTCCATCTGGAGCCTTTCGTTTTCCTTGCGCTCTGCTTCTTCGCGAAGCCGCTGTGTAGTGCAGTCCAGAAGGAAGCGCTGGTAGAACAATTCTCCATTTTCCTCCATCAGTTTGATATTACCCATGATGTGCAGCAGATCGCCATTGTCATGCCGCACGCGGTATGCGACATTGACGCTGTCGCCCTCATTCTGCAGGGATAGAATACTCTTGCGAAGGGTTGACCGATCCTCTTCCACGACCGATGATGCGATCATGTCAAATCCGGATTCCACAAGATCCTCCTGCGATTCATAGCCCAGAATTTTGAGAGCGGCGGCGTTTACACTGATGATTTTTGATCCGTCGACAGTGTGGCACAGGACGCCGCAGTCCATTGTGGTAAACAACGTTTCCAGAATCTTTGTCTTGGAGATGAGCTGTTGTTTGTATTCTTTTTCGAGTGTAATGTCGATGCCGACGCCCACTGTGCCCATGACGCTTCCATCCAGGTCATACAGTGGGGATTTGTATGTAGTGAGCAGTCTTGTTCCGTCTTTGGTCTGGATGGTCTCCTCAGAGATGCAGGTTTTTCTCTGGCTCATGACTTCGCGCTCTGATTCGATACAGGCTGGATCATCATGCTCGACATCCCAGATGTAGGCGTGTCCCCTGCCTTCTACCTGGGTTTTGGTCTTATTGACAGTGCTGCAGAAGCTGTCATTGACCTTTTCGTGAATGCCGTCTTTGGTCTTATACCAGATCAGGTTAGGCACACTGTTGATGGTGGCTTCGAGATACTGGTTCGTCTGCCAGAAGTCCTTGCGTATTTTATAATGCTTCTGCCACTTGGAAAAATGAAATTGTAATTCCTCATCAGAAAGCGGAAGCGTCCAGATATCATAAATTGCGGACAGACAGCCCGGCAGACTGGTCAGGACAGAAAACTGTTCCTTTTCTGTGAGCACGATCAGTTCTGCATCAGTCCTTTTGTCCGAAAGCAATATCTGCAATGTCGCAGCAGCATCCATGTCAGACAGATCTGCTATGACGACATCAGCTTTTGAGACCATTGTATCATAAGGCATTCTGCTCTCAAAGTATTCATGTGTAAAGTGTTCAAGCGGAGGCATATTCTCGATCAGTTGGAATAGCCTGCGCTGACTGCCTAGAAAAAAGAAGTTTATATGACAATGATACATATGAAATCCTCCCATGGATTCAGTAAGCTTGATTTCGTGTGTTCAAGTTTCTTTATTTTAACTTATATTTTATCAACCATGGAAATTGATGTCAATGTTTATACATTTGAAAAAAATATAATGTACTTTTGCTGGGGAATACACTATTTTTTCCTGCATATACTAGGAATTGGTAGAAAATTGTGGTATTATCTGTAAAGAAATGATTTAGTGGAACGAGGTTGGGACGATGTGTGGAATAGCAGGTTTTTGCGGCAATCCTTTAAATTGGAGAGAAAATATTGAAAAGATGAACAAACGGATGTACCACAGGGGGCCGGATGCGGGGGATATCTGGGCGAGCGAAGATGCAAATGTAGTGCTAGGGCATCGCAGGCTTTCCATCGTAGATCTGTCACAAAACGGTGCGCAGCCGATGCACTCGGCGTCTGGCAGATATGTGTGTGTGTTCAACGGAGAAATCTATAATTACCGCAGGCTGCGGGACAAACTCTTGAAAGAAAAGAAAGTGGCAGCGTTTCGGGGGACTTCTGACACGGAAGTGCTGCTCGAGGCGATTGAAGCGTACGGTGTGGCAGAGACAATCAAGCACTGCAAAGGAATGTTTGCCATTGCGCTTTTTGACAGGCAGACAGGAAAATTGACACTCATTCGGGACAGGATCGGTGAGAAACCGTTGTATTATGGCTATGTAAACGGACATTTTGCGTTTGCCTCGGATATTGGTTGTATCGGTGTGCTGGACGGGTTTCACAATCCGATCGACACAAAGGTGCTGCAGCTGTATTTCATACATGGATACATTCCGGCGCCATATTCTATTTATCAAAATATTTACAAACTGGATGCGGGCTGTATGCTTGAGCTGGATGCGCCCTATCAGGAGCCAAAGATCAGCACGTACTGGTCTGTGCGCGATGTGGCGAAACATGGCCAGCTGCACCCGTTTCAGGGGAGCAGGCAGGAGGCAGCTGATGAGCTGGAACGGCTGCTGAAGGCTTCGATCAAAGAGCAGATGGTGGCAGATGTCCCAGTCGGGGCGTTCTTGTCAGCAGGAATTGACAGCAGCACGATTGTGGCGCTGATGCAGGCGCAGTCGGACAGGAAAGTTAAAAGTTTCACGATCGGTATGGAGGATCCCGCATATAATGAGGCAGTTTATGCAAAGGAAATTGCACAGCATCTCGGCACAGAGCATACAGAACTCTATATCACAGCAGAGGATGCCAAGGCGGTGATCCCGAAACTTTCCTGGATATTTGGTGAGCCGTTTGCCGATTCCTCGCAGATACCAACTTATCTTGTGAGCAAGATGACCCGTGAGCATGTGACAGTATCCTTAAGCGGCGATGCGGGGGACGAGCTGTTCTGCGGATACACTTCCTATTCCTCCATTGACCGAATCTGGGGAAAGATGAAGAACTGTCCGTATGGGATACGGAGGTTTGCCAGCAGTCTTCTAGTGGGAAATCCGTTGATCAAAAAGAACCAGATCTTACAGACGAAAGCATACCTTCTGGGTGCTAAGAGTCCAGAACATCTGTATGAACTGTCCAATGCGCAGGAGGCGACGAATCTGCAGATTGCGCTTGATAAGACCACATATCCGTACAAACATAACAGTTATCCTTATGGGGCATTGAGAGATACACAAAGCATCGTCATGCTGATGGATATGGAGGTTTACCATCCAGATGATATTTTGGTCAAGGTTGACCGCACCGCAATGGCGGTATCCTTGGAGACGCGGGTGCCGATGCTGGACAAGGATGTTGTTGAGTTTGCATGGACAATACCCCTGGAATACAAAAAACAGGGGGATGAAGGGAAGCTGGTTCTGAAAGATGTACTATATAAATATATTCCGAAAGAGATGATGGACAGACCAAAGAAAGGGTTTTCCATTCCAGTGACACAGTGGCTTCGGGAACCAGGGCTTCGGGAATGGGCGGAGGCTCTTTTGGACAGCAGGCTGATCAGACAGCAGGGCATATTAAATGCCGATGAGGTACAGCGCATCTGGAGAGATTTTATAGAGAATGGAAACTGGCGGATACAGATATGGTATATTCTGATGTTTCAGTCATGGTTACAAAATGAGGCAGTAAGGAACGGTTGACAAATGGTATGCGTCCCAGAGCCGCAAGGGGGGATAAAGATGATTTCTGTATTTTGCAATTGGATCTATATCACAGCCACTGCCTTCCTGACAGGTTTTGGACTGTGTACAGCCATTTATAAACGAATGGGATACCGTGTGAAGGATATCAGCTGCATCGTGGCGCTGGGGCTGATGACAGTTACGGTATATGCGCAGATATTCAGCTTGTTTTATAAGGTCGGCGCTGCTGCAAATCTTGTGCTTGTCTCAGTATGTCTTGTGACCGCGGTGGCTGGAAGACATCAGATCGCTGCATTGTTGTCAGAGAGATGGAATGGCAGATGTATCATGTGGAAGCTTGCCGCAGTACTGAGTGTTGTTGTCTGGTGTTTTTGTACATCGAGAGGATATATGCACTATGACTCGGATCTCTACCACGCACAGAGTATCCGCTGGATTGAAGAGTATGGTATTGTGAAAGGACTGGGCAACATCCACGTGCGGTTTGCCTACAACAGTTCTTTCTTTGCACTGTCAGCACTTTATAGTATGAAGTTTTTGACCGGACACTCACTTCACACAGTCAATGGACTGATTGCGCTTCTGCTCTGGCTCCAGGTACTGCCATTGTTTGAGAAATATAAAAAAGGGCAGAGAAAGACACTGGTGACAAGCTTTGCACGGCTTGGAGCGTTTTACTATCTTACTGTTATCTACAGTGACATTGTGGCGCCTGCGTCGGACTTTGCCATTATGTGTGTGATATTTTTTATTGTCATAAAGTGGCTGGAGCTGCTGGAGCATGAGGAGGACAGCGCTGTGCCATATGCAATATTGTGTGTGGCGGGTGTTTACGCAGTGACTTTGAAGCTGACGGCGGGACTGATCTTAATCTTGCTGGCAAAGCCGGTTTCTATGCTCGTCAGACAGAAAAGATGGCGTGATATAGGCATTTGTCTTATGATGGGTATTGTGACAATCGCACCATGGCTTGCAAGGACGGTAATTTTGTCAGGTTATTTATTATATCCATTTCCAGCGCTTGACCTTTTTGACGTGGATTGGAAAATGAATGCTTTTGCTGCGGCGCTTGACGCGGCGGAGATCAAGACATGGGGCAGGGGACTCAACAATGCGGCATTGGTGGATCTGCCGATAACACAGTGGTTTTCTGAGTGGTTTCAGGGTTCACTGCCTATGATCGGGAAAATGCTTATTTTGGCAGATGTTGTGTGTCTGCTGGTATTTGTGATCTTGGCGGCAAGAATGATATATAGTATACATGGCGCGCAAAATGAGCAGAAAAAACAGATAAAAATAAAACAGATACAAAAAGAACAGATGCTGGTGCTTGCCACCGTGCTTGCGTCATATGGATTCTGGCAGTATTCAGCGCCGCTTCTGCGCTATGGATATGCCTATGTACTGCTTGTAGTTATGATAACAGCAGGTATTTTATGCGATATTGTGATAAAATACTTTGACAAATGGCAAAAAAAGGATATTATAAGAAAGATAGCTGTTTTGGGCGTGTCTGTTCTATGGGCATTTTCAGCGGTTAAGCTGGCATCGCTTGTACGGTACTGCTGTGGTGAGGCGCAAAAACAGGCGTATGTATGGCAGCAAAATTATGGGAGCTATGAGTTGGAAAGCTATGTGGTAAGTGGCGTTACATTTTATTATCCAGTATACGATGACAGGACAGGGTATGATTCTTTTCCGTCGGTTCCGAGACAGATACCGATTGCGTTCAGGGGCGAATCGATGGAAGAAGGCTTTTATTCAACAGGAGAATAGGAAATACGGAAACGATCAATAATATTTTGTAAAGAGAGGAACGGTTCAAGAATGAGGAGTATTTTAATATGAAGCAGATTCGGCGAGCACATCTGCCAGAATGGATAACAGCAGGCATAGCGTTTACTTATTATTGGATTATGGCGTTGTACAAGCTGACAGAGGCACCAATCTGGCAGGATGAATCGATGGAGTTTTACTGTTCCATACCAGTAAGGGGTGTGATCAGGGGCGTGACGAAATATACCACCATGTATGAGCGGATCGCGAATATTCAGCAGCAGCCGCCGTTATATAACTGGCTGATGTGTCTGTGGCTTCAGGTAAGTGAGGATGAGTGGTGGTATCGGTTTTCGAGTGTCATATGCGGCTTTATTGCAGCGATTGGATTGTATATCATTATAAGAAAGCTTTGTGACCGCTATATGGCGGCTTTTTGTGTTGTCATTTATTCCAGTATTTATATACTGATGTACTATATAAAGGAAGCATCGGAATATACATTGCAGCTTGCGTTTCTGTTCTGGCTGATCTATGTATGGCTTCTTGTCTGTGAGCAGATGAACAGCAGGCGGATTCTAGTGTTTACGCTGCTTTGCGTTTTGTCAGTATTTACGCATTATGGTGCAGTGTTTGTCGTTGTACCTTTTGGAATCAGTATTCTTGCGATGTCGGCATGGAGAAAAGACTGGATCAGTTTTAAACTGAGCCTTGTGTCTGATCTTGTGACAGGGGCAATTGGCGGTTTTATCTTAGTGTATTATTTCCTGATTCCGCAGTCTGTCAATCAGGTGTCTACCCTTAATGGGAATAAAGATATTATGATTGAGAAGGGGAATATCATCTATGATTTCTTCTACAGTATGATGTGGGTGTTCAAGTGGAGTACGATTGACATAGACAGGGACTGGGAGAAGATCTGGTGGCTTATTATCGCTGCAATGGTCGTGATTGGGATGATCATTGTGTTTGTGGCAGTAAAAAGTAAGCGTGATATCCTTAGAAAATTTTTGTACTGCAATATTGCAATCTATCTGATTTATTATTTTGTGACAAAACTCAACATATATGCTTATGGATGGTATGGAAACCGCTATAGTTTCTTCCTGTTTCCGCTATGGTTTGTGCTGATTGCCGTATCCTTGTATGAATTTGTGCAGATTCTGCGGCAGAGCAGCATTCATTTTATTGCGGGAAACGGAGCAAAAATAGTACAGATCGGACTTGTGTTTGCTGGGATTTTGTACTGCGTTTATGGAGATTACCGCATCAGCTGCCACTGGGCAAAGATGGATCTGCGAACGGTGGTTGCCGAGTGGTATACACATGATGGGTATGAAGTTCCGACGCTGCTTGATTTTCATCAGCGATATGGATTTACGTACTATTTCACACATAATGAAAACTATGATGAGGCGCAGTGGGAAAATATTTTTTATAATGATGAGATAGAGACTTTTTCTACGAATGATACACAGGTGTGGAAGGATTACCTCAATAGGGTATATAGCGGTCAGATTCCTGATGAATTATATCTGGTGACAAATGCGTGGAATCGATTTGTGGACACTTTTGTGGAGATTGGATATGATGTGGAGCCAGTTGTGGATACGACTGCAAAGCTCTATTACATGAAAAAAGCTGGTTAGCCTATATGCGCATCTGGATAAGGAACTGTAGAAAAATAACTGATACAGATTGCACAGGATACAGACAGCATGAAAATGGAGGGGCTGCATGATTATCATACATGTCATGGGAGGGCTTGGGAATCAGCTTTACCATTATGCGTTATATGAAAAATTTAAATTTCTCGGAAAAGATGTAAAGCTTGATCTGTATGCCTACAAGGAGGCAGCAGGTGCGGAACAAGAGTGGCGTTCACTGGAACTGGAATGGCTCGATCTGCCGCAGTATGAGGTCTGTACAGCCGATGAGAGAGAGCTTTTTATGGATAGCAGTATGAAACTGGCAGACAGGATAAGACGAAAGCTCACAGGCAGGCGGGATAAGACTGTTAGGGAGAAAGCAGATTATATGCCGGAAATCTTTGCGATGGATGATGTGTATCTCTATGGTTTCTGGGGCTGCGAATTGTATTATAAAGATATAATAGCGCTGCTGCAGGAAAAGATTAGATTTCCTAAGAGCTCTAATCCGCGTAATCGGGAGTTCATTGATGCAATAAGACATGAAAATGCAGTGAGTATTCATATCCGGCGCAAGGATTACCTCACAGTGGCAGATGGAAAGCGGTACATGGGAATTTGTACAGATGCGTATTATACGAATGCGATCAATTATATCTCAGAGAGGATAGAGAACCCGGTATTTTATATTTTTTCGGATGATACAGCATATGCAAAAGAGCATTATAATAAAGAGAACATGCATGTCGTGGATTGGAATACTGGCAGGGAAAGTCTGCATGACATGGAGCTGATGAGTCATTGCAGACACAATATCTGTGCAAACAGTACTTTTAGCATCTGGGGAGCGAGGCTCAACAAAAATCCTGACAAGATTATGATACGTCCGCTTCACAATGACAATTATGAAACTTCGGATGTAGAGACAGTGTGTGAAAACTGGCCTGGCTGGATATTGATTGATGCTATGGGGAGCATATGTTAGCAGCACAGTATGGCAGAGGAGGGATGACAATGCAAAACGGGGACGAAAAGGCTTTACTCTCTATCATCGTACCTGTATACAATATGGAACAATATCTCGACCGATGTATGGAGTCTATCCTGCAGCAGACTTATCGTAAGCTTGAGATCATACTTGTGGATGATGGATCTACAGATACTTCTCCATCAATGTGTGAAGAATATGCGAAAAAGGACAGTCGTGTCAAAGTCATACACAAGCAAAACGGCGGACTTTCAGATGCGAGAAATGCAGGATTGGCGGTTGCGGCTGGCGATTATATTGGTTACGTTGACAGTGATGACTGGATTGAGTCAGATATGTATGAGCAGATGTATAGAGCTTGTACGGAGCATGACGCGCAGATTGCAGTATGTCGGTACTTTTGTGAGTACAAGGATCAGACCATGTCAGGAGGAGACGGCAGTGTTGTTCCGCTTTCAAGGGACGAGCTGTTAAAAGCTTATATCAGTGGTCATGACAAGTATGTCATCTACAATTCTGTCTGGAGCAAGCTTTTTCAGAGGGATCTGGTTAAGGGAATGATATTTCCGAAAGGGAGAAATTCAGAAGATATCATGTACACAACACGTGCATTCTGCGGGGTAAACCAGGCAGTATATCTTGACCAGTGCTTTTATCATTATGTGCTCGACCGTGAGGGCAGCATCATGAATGCAGTACAGGGAGAGCGGATGTTTCGGGATGAAATTCCCTTTTGGCGTGAGCACATTTCCTGTATCAGGCAAATGGTTTCCCAGCAGATGGCAGATTTGGCGGGATATCATTTTCAAAGACGATTGTTATTTTATTACATTGATGCCTGGAATGCGAAAAATAAGAAAGCAGCGTCAAGACTTGTCGCGGAGATGAAAAAGGACAAAGATGAGATGGACAGGATTTATAGCAGTGGGATTGTGTCAAGAGGAGACAGGATGCGCAGGAACCTTTTTTTCCTGTCACCGTCAGCATATGCAGCGATCGTATGGCTGTATGACAGAATCGTGATTCCGCTGAGACATTAAGGTGGTTATAGGGAGCAGATATGCTTTTTAATTCATATATATTTATTTTTTTGTTTTTTCCACTTGTGGTGACTGGGTATTATTGGTTACATCATATGAAACTGGGAAAAGCGGCACTTGGATATCTGATTGTGATGTCTATGGTGTTTTATGGATACAATAGTATTCAATATCTTGCAATCCTGATTGTGAGTATTCTGGTCAATAATCTGCTGGTTAATGGTATGGATAAGACACATGGGCTGGCGGCGCGAAGACTTTTTTTGATGACAGGATTGCTTTATAATATTGGGATTTTGTTTTACTTTAAATATTTTGACTTTTTTATTGAAAATGTCAATGCAGTATTAAAGACGGATTATCAGTTTCTGAGACTGGCGCTTCCTCTGGGAATCAGCTTTTACACATTTCAGCAGCTATCGTATGTAATCGATTCCTACAGAGGGGATTGTGAGCGGTACAGTCTGCTGGAGTACGCAGCATATGTCTCATTTTTTCCGCAGTTGATCGCGGGACCAATTGTGTATCACGATGAGCTGATACCGCAGCTTCGCGCGGAGGAAAATCACCATATTCAGTATGAAAATCTTTGCAAGGGGATATATGCATTTGCGCTTGGTATGGCAAAGAAGGTGTTGGTTGCGGATACCCTGTCGAAAGTGGTGACAGTTGGTTATGCGGAAGTGGGTGCGCTCAACAGCATCAGCACAATACTGGTTATGATTTGTTATTCCATGCAGATTTATTTTGATTTTAGTGGATACTGCGATATGGCATACGGCATCGGTTTTATGTTTAATGTGGAGCTGCCTGTCAATTTCAATTCTCCATATAAGGCAGCGTCTGTCAGGGAGTTCTGGGACAGATGGCATATGACGCTGACAAGGTTTTTTACAAAATATATCTATATTCCATTGGGGGGCAGCAGAAAGGGAACGGCACGGACGTATGTAAATATTATGATCGTTTTTCTGGTGAGCGGAATCTGGCATGGGGCAAACTGGACATTTATCCTGTGGGGCGTTGTAAATGGCTTAGGAAACCTGTATGACCGACTATTTGACCGTATTCTGCAGAAGATTCCGCGTAAACTCCGGGTGGTCGTCACCTTTTGCTTCTGTACTGCTGCATGGAGCATGTTCCGGGCGGAATCTGTAGGGCAGGGACTGCAGATGATAGGCAATCTGAAAGTGTATGGTGACGGCAGACTTTATGGGGAAATCGCAGAAGTCTTTAACCAGATTATTGAAGTGCGGCTGCTTGGACGATTGGGACTGCAGCCTCTGATACAGGCGTGTCCATGGTTTATGCTGACATTTTTTGCTTTCCTGTTGATATTGGCATGTCTTGTGCTGCGCAATACACAGGAGAAAGTGAATGACAGCAGGTATGGCGTTAAGCGTATGATGTTGATCGTGGGGCTTTTGCTCTGGAGTATATTGTCGCTTTCCGAGGTGAGTGAGTTTTTGTATTTCAATTTCTGATAGCTGACAGGAAAGGATTTTCTATATGATACAAAATGCGAAAAAATGGTTCATCTCATGTATGATGGCACTGTTAGGGGCGATCGCGCTGATACTGCTGATATTTTGGATATTTGACCCGTATTTTCATTTTCATAAGCCCTTTTCCTTCGTCTCTTACCGGTTGTACGATGAGCGGTACATAAATGACGGGATCTCAAGGCATTTTGATTATGATGCAATGATCACAGGGACATCGATGGCGCAGAACTTCAGGACAAGCGAGGCGGATTCTCTGTTTGGGGTAAGGTTCGTGAAAGAGACTTTTTCTGGCGCAGGCTACAGAGAACTCTCGGAAAATCTTGAGAGAGCCTTAAGACGAAACAAGGATTTAAAGACGATTATATGGACAATGGACGCCAATGCGATTCTGCGTGATAAGGATTATACAGAGTATGACGGATATCCGACCTATCTCTATGATGACAATCCATGGAATGATGTGAGCTATGTATTTAACAAAAATATATGGTATCATGGTGTGCTCAACAATCTGTTGATGACACTCACCAGACAGCCGAGCACTACTCTTGACGATTACTCATCGTGGGAAAAGGAGACTGGATACGAGTATGTGATGGCAGGCTATGATCGATGGGAGGAGAAAGCTCCAGAGGCGACTCCGCTCTCAGCGGAAGACACAGAGATGGTGATCGGAAATATACAGCAGAATGTTGTGGAGCTTGTAAAGAAGTACCCTGAAACGACTTTTTATATTTTTTATACGCCCTACAGTATCTGCTGGTGGGATTTCATGAATCAAGAAGGTATGATCAATTGGTATTTTGATGCGGAATTGATCGCGACGGAGATGCTATTGGAGTGTCCCAATGTAAAACTATATAATTTTCACGATAAATATGATATAATAACAAATCTGGATAATTATAGAGATAAGGAGCACTATGCAGCCCATGTCAATTCCATGATATTGGAGTGGCTTGCTGCGGGGGAGGGACTTGTGACGAAAGAGAACTATATGGAGCGTTACGAGAAGGAGAAGCAGTATTACCTGAATTATGACTATGAGGAAATCTTTCAGGAATCGTGAGCAGTATTATGGAGGGATAAGATGGACATCATAAAGAAAATGCGGTACATTTTGGACAGGCGGCAGAAGATTCAGATCTGTTATCTGGGCATACTGATTTTTATTGGTGGTTTGTTGGAGACGGTGAGTGTATCTGGTGTACTTCCGGTCGTGTGGGTGATCATTGAGCCTGCCAAGGCACAGGAGAATAAATATATCAAACTTGCTATGGATATCCTGAATATTGATCATATTGAGGGATTTATCGTACCGTTGTTGACAGCATTGATTGTTCTGTATGCACTCAAGAATGCATTTTTACTGCTGCTTGCAAATGAACAGAATCGTTTTATCGCATTTAACAGAAATAAACTGATCAGTCAGGTTCTCAGGGAATTTTTGAACAGACCGTATGAATTTTATCTCGATGCAGATATTCCGACGGTATTTCGTCTGACCGACAGTGATATTCCAAATGTATTTAACATTCTGATGGCAATGATTTCGCTGGTATCCGAGTCGGTAGTGTTTGTGCTGCTCTGCATTGTAATGATCGTGACGGACTGGAAACTCTTATTGTTTCTGATCGTGGTATTTGGCATTCTTTCGGTATTGATACTAAAAGTATTAAAGCCGCGTCTCTCAAAGCTTGGCGCAAAGAATCAGGCGATACAATCGCGGATCGCAAAGTGGCGGATTCAGGCAATCTATGGTATTAAGGATGTCAAGGTACTTCACAGGGAGGCTTTCTTTGCTGACAATTACGAGAGCAGCGGAAAAATCGGTGCGGGGTACGCCAAGAGACATGCGGTGCTGAATAATGTGCCGCGTCTTCTGATTGAAACAGTTTTTATGGCAAGCATTCTCGGATATATTATTATATATATTTCACTCGGAAGAGATGCATCGTCGCTTGTCCCGATGCTCACAGCATTTGGCGTGGCGGCAATCCGTATGATGCCAAGCGTTAACCGCATTAACACATACATGACAGACATCTCTTATTTCAGACCCTGTCTTGATTATGTATATGAAAATATGAATATTAATGAAATCAGCCGGAGGAATAATCAGACATTGAAGCCCGTTGACGCATCAAAGACGATGCAGCTTCACGATAAGATTGAACTGAAGGATATTGTGTATGCTTATCCCAATACGGATAAGCTGATATTTGACATAGCTGATATGGTGGTGCCCTATGGCAAATCAGTTGGCATCATGGGACCTTCAGGAGCAGGTAAATCAACGATTGTGGATATCCTGCTTGGACTTTTGAAGATTCAGAAAGGGAGTATACAGTGCGACGGTGTTGATATTTTTGACAATTATCCTGCATGGCTTGCCCAGATTGGTTATATTCCACAGTCCATCTATCTGGTAGATGAACCAGTCAGAAACAATATTGCATTTGGTATTGCAGAGGATGAGATTGATGACACACGCATCTGGGAAGCTCTTGAGGAAGCACAGCTTGCGGACTTTATCAGAGGACTTCCCGAAGGACTTGACACTGCAATTGGTGACAGGGGTGTGAGGATCTCTGGAGGACAGAGGCAGCGGCTTGGCATCGCAAGAGCGTTGTACCATAATCCGGAAATCCTTGTGTTTGATGAAGCGACCTCGGCGCTGGACAATGAGACGGAGGCAGCAGTTATGGAGGCGATCAACAGCTTCCATGGCAGAAAGACGATGATAATCATCGCACACCGGTTAAATACGATTGAAAAGTGTGATATCATTTATAAGGTGGATGCGGGGAAGATTACGAGGACGACGCTGTAGAATGTGAAAAAAACAGGTGTTGAGAGAAAGTAGAAGCTTTACGGCAGTTGGTGAAGCAGTCTAGGCTATTTGATTTCTGCAAGTACAGCGTATTATAGGCGGACAAAAAGAATTCGCATTAAACGTATGGCTTAGGGAATTGGAGGCAGAATATGGAGAGTAGACCAATTATTGCAACAGAACTATTAAAAGGACAAGGGCTTGGCAATCAGTTATTCTGCTATGTCACGACGAGGGCACTCGCGTATGCAAAAGGATATGATTTCAGCATACTGAACAGGGAACTGCTTGACTGTATGTATTTTATGGATATTGATTGTGGTTTGGATGTCACAAAAGACTGCTTTGAAAATGTATACCACGAAAAAGAAGATAGGATTTTTCTTGGAAATTCGGCACATGATATTGAACATGGCTGCTATATTACAGGTGCTGACAAGAAATTTCTGGCATTGGACCAGACGACACTTTTGTATGGAAATATGCAGGATGAGTCCTATTTCGGGAACTATAAGAAAGAGATCAAAGACTGGCTGCGGGTAAAACCAGAGTATGACTGCATGGATTACTCCAGGGAGAATCTCTGTATCATCAATATCAGGGGCGGGGAGTACACAAGTAATCCGGAGTTGTTTCTGCGGCGCAGATACTGGCTTGATGCCATGCGGATTATGAGACAGAAGCGTTCTGATATGGAATTTATGGTAGTGACCGATGATCTGGCGGCAGCAAAGAGGATACTGCCAGAGGTAAAAGCGTATCATTTTGACCTTGCAGGGGATTACACAGCGATTAAGAATGCGCATTACCTGATCTTATCCAATTCGACATTCGCTTTTTTTCCGGCATTTACAAGTGAAACGGTTCAATATATTATTGCGCCCAAATACTGGGCAAGACACAATGTATCAGATGGTTACTGGGCATCAGAGCAGAATATTTATTCGGAATTGGTCTATCTTGATAGAAAAGGAAAGCTTTTTACTGCCAGGGAATGCAGGGAAGAACTTGACAAATACAAAGAAACATCACCATACTATAAAAGGATTGGGCAGAAATTGGATGGTGTGGCTTTGGCAACAGCAAAAGGGAAAAGCAGATGGCTGATATATAAGGACTTGTTTGTGCGGGCTCTTCGTTCTATGAAACGCAGACTGGTGAAACAGGGAATGGTACAAACATATCCATACTGAACAATTAAGAAAATTGATAGAAAGTGAGGGAAAAGTATGAGTGCTTTTGAAAATACGGTTTCAATGATGGAAGTGTTGCCAGAGTCAGATTTAATAGAGATTGAGAATTTTACGAAAAAATTGTATATGCTCCGAAATTCAGAGAGCCCCTTTCGCCCATTAACAGAGGAAGAGATTTTGAATGATTTACAGATTTCGCGTGAGCAGATTGCACAAGGAAAGTGTAAAGAAATGGGGCAGGCAATAGAGGAGATCAGAAACAAATATGGGCTATGAGGTAATTATATCGAATAAGGCACAATTACAGCTTGATCGATTCATTTATTATATAGTTGTTGAATTGGGAAATGAACAGGCGGCACGAAATGTGTTGGAGGATGCGGAAAAAACAAAAATAAAACTTTCTCATGTGGCAGATAGTTTGAAATTATGTGATAATCCAAAACTGTATGAATTAGGATATAGAGTAATCCATTTCGAACATCATAGATATCTTATGGTTTATCGAATCGATGGAACAGCTGTGTATGTTGAAGGAATATATCATGAACTGCAGGATTATGAAAATTATATAGAATAAAAGCGTTAATCGGGAGAAGGAAATGGAGAGCAATACAAAAAAGTTGAATCTGCCGCAGGTGACGCTTGTCGCGATGACGAGTGTCAATGTCAGGGCGACCATCAAGGCAATGCAGTACAGTATGCGCGGTATTAATTTTGGCGATGTGGTATTGATCACGCACCGAAGGCCGTTTGGACTGCCCAGGGCAATTCGCTATAGCCATACGGACAAGCTGACGAATATTGATATCTTTAACTACAAGATGGTCTATGAGCTTGGAGAGCATATCCATACGGATTTCGCACTGATTGTCCACGCGGACGGGTTTGTGGTTCACCCTGAAATGTGGCGGGATGAGTTCTTAGACTATGACTATATCGGAGCGCCATGGCCTCTGCCGCCCGAAGGGGACACAACAACATACCGGGACAAGGATGGAAATATCTGCCGCGTGGGAAACAGCGCCGGCATTCGGAGCAAGCGCCTGATGGATTTTCCCAGCAAAGCGGTAATTCCATGGGAAGGTGAGTATGCATACGGAAAGATGTGGTATTACGAAGATGGCTTTATCTGCTGCAAGATTCGTCATCTGCTCGAGGCGGAGGGAATGCGCATCGCCCCGTTAGAGGTAGCAAAATACTACAGCCATGAGAAAATGATACCAGAAGTGCAGGGCATTACGCCGTTTGCGTTTCACAAATGGGAAGGGACAAATGCGGGGTATCCGAATTTTATTAAGGAACCAGTCAAAAAAAGGGCAAAGAGAATGATCAGAAAATTGATTGGAAAATCACCAAAGGAGTAGGGAGGAGGCTTGACACAGATGGTTTACGACTGCTTTCAGTTTTTTAATGAACTGGACATACTGAAAATAAGATTGAATGTATTAAATTCTGTGGTGGACAGGTTTGTGATCAGCGAGGCAACCGAAACCTTTTCTGGACTAAAGAAACCGTTATATTACGAGGAAAACAAAGAGCTGTTTGCCAAGTTTCAGGACAAGATCATTCATGTGGTGGTAGATGATACGCCCAAGGGAGCTGGATGGGGCACGCACGAGAGGGATACATTCCAGAAAAATGCGGTTACGAGGGGATTGAAGGACTGTACAGATGATGATATTGTAATATTCAGCGACCTTGACGAGATCCCCAATCCTGATAAAATACGTGAGATCCTGCAGAATTTCCAGGAGGACAGGATCTATCATTTTGCACAGCGGCTGTTTTACTGCTATCTCAATATGGAGGAGGTCTCCGGCAGCCTGTTATCCTATGCGGGCGAGTTTGAGGGCGTGGAGCGCAAAAAGTGGATTGGGACGAAAATGCTGAGTTATAAGCTCTTAAGAGAACAGAATCTGCTCCTTGGGGAACTTCGCTTCCCAGAGCGCAAGGAAATCGGAATCCGTGTGGATGATGGAGGCTGGCATTTCGGTTATATGGGGGGGCACGGCGAGAAGGATATCAGAAAGCGTGTGCAGGAAAAAGTAGTGTCAGCAGCACATCAGGAATACAATTCGAGACATGTGTTATCAAATGTGACTGACCAGATCAAGGACGGCAAGGATATCTTTGGCAGAAACGCACAGTTTGTCCGCTGTGAGATTGATGAAAGCTTTCCGGAGTATATCAGGGAGCATCAGGAGGAACTCGATTTCCTGATCATGCATGAGGAGAGTGAACCTGAAAAAGCACTGCGCAAGGCGAGAATGACATTAAAAAACATATGTTACAAAATGGCTGTTGCGATAAAACGCACAGGCAGAAAGATTCTTGGCAAATAGACTGATAGGAGTACCCGCTGAGGCGGGCGAAGGGGAATTAGTGTGAAAGGAAATGGACAAGGATATGGGGGTTAAGGTTTCAATATGCATTCCCTGCTACAATAATGCGGACGAGGTAGAGCGCCTGCTGAAATCCATATACAGCCAGGACTACATCGATTTTGAGGTCAATGTGTCGGATGACTCGACAGATGACGCGACAGAAAAGCTTGTCAAAATGGATTATCCAAGAGTAAATTACCGACACAACCAGAAACCATATGGGCATATCTTTAACTGGAACACTGCGATTAAGATGGCAAAGGGCGAGTACATTAAGATTATGTTCAGCGATGACTGGTTTACGGACAGTGCAAGTCTGGGGGCATATGTGGAGCTTCTTGAACAAAATCCCGATGCGATGCTTGCATTTGCAGGCAGCAGGCAGGTGATGCTGGACGGACAGGACATCGGAGCCTTGCATCATGTGACAGCGCAGCATCAGACAGGATATTATGACCGGTGCGCGGAGCAGGATTTTATAGACAGGCTTAAGAGTGATTATCGGAACCTGTTTCTTGGGAACCAAATTGGCGCTCCAAGTGCCACGATCTACCGCAGAGGCGGTGAATTGACACTTTTTGATGAACAGAGCAACTGGGCATCGGACATGTTTCTCTATTTTGAGCTGCTTGGGAAGAGTTCTGTCTTTGCCTATACAACAAAACCGCTGGTCTCGATTGGCGTGCACGAAAATCAGTATACAGAGAGCTTTTCGGAGCGGGATAAACGTATTTACAACGATTATAGGTATATGTATACAAAGTATCATCTGCAGGAAAGTGCGGCGTGCAGAGAATATTTTACAGAAAAGTTTATCATTAAGTATCATATGGGCTGTAAGGAAGCAAAAGAACTGGGCATTGGCTGGAATGTATGGCTGTGTAAGTGGATCGCAGAACAGAAAGCGACAGTACAATGTTTCCTGCAGAATCGGTTTCGGAAAAAGGAATGAGCTGTATATATTTTAAGAATGCCAAGAAGGTATTGGAATTGAATTGATCGGGGGACGCGTAATGAGTGACGACCGGATAAAAAGAATTGGCGAAGCCTGTTTCTGGCTTGGGTTGATAGTGGAATTGATTATTGTGATTGTGGACAAAAGTGCATATACGAATCCGCTGGAAAGCCAGTTGTTTCGATTGACCTTTTTATTGTTCTGTATCAAGATCGCACTGACGAAATATTCGACGAAAGAATGGCTGTGTATTTTGCTGTTCGGAGCCATTATGTCTGTGTCTTATCTGGTCAATGAGAAGGATGAAACGGTAAGGGTGATCGCTTTTATCGCGGCGTGCAAGGGAATGGACATCAAAAAAGTCATGAAAACGATATTCTGGGTAACACTGACAGGCTGTGCGGTGTTGATCATTCTATCTCTGACAGGAGTGTACGGGGCGATATCGCTTACAGCTGATTTTGGCAGGGGGGGGCAGATTCTGGAGACGCGGTATGTGCTCGGAATGGGGCACCCGAATGCACTGCATTGTATGATCTGGATGCTGGTCGTGTTAGGTGTTTACAGTTACGCAGAGGTATTGAAGTGGTATCTTTTTGCAGTGTTTATGGCAATGGATTTCGTGTTGTTTTTTCTGACAGATTCAAAAACAGGTGTTATAGTATGGGTATTTTTTGTTGCATTGGCTTTTGTTATGCGGTATAGTAAAAAATGTAGGGAGAATAAAAGTATATATATCTTGGGTACTGTGATCGTGTTGGGCTGTGTTGTGTTTGCAATGATCGGTTCCCATGTGGAGAACACATATTTCACGCCGGACAGCCTGATGCATAAGCTTGACAAGGTATTAAACGGCAGATACCAGAGCTGCTATGCGGTTGAGGCAGCAAGGCTGGAGAACTGGAAATTGTTTGCTGCACCAGAAAATACAGAGTATTTCGATGCAGGATTTGTCAGATTGTTTTACTGGTATGGAATCATACCGGGAATCATCTATATTGGAATGAATGTTTACTTATTGTATCAGAGTTACAGGGAAAAGGATTATGTCCTGTTCACAATGCTAGTGGCCTTTTCCATCTATAACCTGATGGAGGCGCATTTTATTTCTGTATATATTCTAAGAAATTATCTGCTGGTGCTGATGGGATATTATTGGTACCAGCCGTTTGAGAAAAAGCCCGCGTTTGAAGGATATTTTTGGCAGGTCAAAGGTCTGCTGGGGAGGGCGCAGGGATGAAGCTGGTGAGTGTAATTGTGTTGTCATATCGTTCGGCTGAAACGATCATTGAGACGCTTGACAGCATAAAGAATCAAACATATCCAAATATTGAACTGATTATCACAGATGACTGCTCTCCTGACAATACAGTGCAGGTGGTTCAGGCGTGGATTACGGAAAACGAAGGGGCATTGACCGCCATAAAGCTAGTCACATCAGACAAAAACACAGGACTTCCTGCGAATATCAACAGAGGACTTAAGGTGGCAGAAGGTGCATACTACAAGGGGATTGCAGGTGACGACTATATGACCGCAGACGCCATTGAAAGTTATGTCAGATTTTGTGAGGAGAATCCCAATACATTTCCAATTGCGAAGGTGCGGTTGTTTAATGAAAAAAATCCAGATGCAGTGTATCCGGATGTGCAGGGATATTGTGACAGATGTTATGAATTTGCAAAGCTGGATTATCGGGAACAATATAGATTGTTATTGATCCAAAACAGGATTGTGGCGCCATCTGCCACCTTTTATACGATGGATTTTATCAGGAAAGCTGGCGGTTATGATGAAAGCTATCGATGGTTTGAAGACTATCCGATGAACCTGAAGGCAATGCATGCAGGCTATCGTTTTGGGTTGGTGGATCAGCCGCTTGTATGGTATCGCATGTCAGACAAGTCGGTGACAGCATCGAGTTTGTCAAGATTAAAAAAGGCAGAGATGCAACTCTTTTTTAAGAAGAAGTTTTGGTACATGTGGCAGAACGGCATGGGATGGGAGGCTGTGAAACAGTGCAAAAGCTGGGTGAAGGTGGCACTATCCAGATAAGAGTAGTGAACTGGATGATAGTGGTTTCACACATACAATCGATGGGATCAAGTATGGAGGAGTTTCAATTGTTTACAAGAAGATTCTTCAGAATGAAAAGGAGGTTGGATGATTAAAGTGAAGTCAAAAACAAATTCAAGGTTCAGACTGATAAAAACGATAATTATGCAGATACTGATATTTGTGTTAATTCTGCTTACGTTTAGTATCATATGGTGTACAAAAAATTTTGGATATATTGGAATGGAAGAAATTATCTTCACGTTGAATATGCCATTAAAGGGAGCTGCGATCAATTATTTCCATAGTTATTGTGTTCAAGCTATTTTGCCAGCGAGTGTGATTTGGGCAATAGAACTGGTACTATGGAATAGGGGAAGCAAAAAGACATATTCTTTGCAGGTTGAAATAAAATCTAAAAAGTATTGTGTGAAGCTATATCCTGTAAATGAAAGTCTTTTAACGGCTGTATTTATGGTTATTGTATGGCTGTTTGGAATTTTTGCAGTCGCAGATTATAATTTTCAGATTTCATCTTATATAAAAAACCAGATGGAGGCATCGAAATTTATAGAAGAAAACTATATAAATCCTTTTGATATAAACATTACGTTTCCTGATCGGAAACCAAATATTATATGTATTTACATGGAATCGGCGGAAACAACTTTCCAGGACCGGGAGAATGGCGGAATGATGGACATTAATGTAATTCCAGAAATGACGCTGCTCGCAAAAGAGAATATAAGCTTTTCTCAGTCTGAACTTGTTGAGGGTGCTGCAGTTGCGCCGGCTTGTGGTTGGACTACAGCGGCACTTGTCGCACAAACGGCTGGTATTCCAATTAAACTATACACATATGGAGATTCATCAGCGCTTTATAATTCACTAGGTGCTTACAGTTCGTTTCTTCCCGGAGTTGTGAGTATTGGAGAAATCTTGGAGAGGGAAGGTTATCACAATTATTTTATGGCAGGTTCATCGTTTGGCTTTGGAGGGAAGACAGATTATTTTGTGCAGCATGGAA
Organism: Lachnospiraceae bacterium; assembly: GCA_029067205.1. Taxonomy (GTDB): domain Bacteria; phylum Bacillota; class Clostridia; order Lachnospirales; family Lachnospiraceae; genus COE1. Next base: position 6,154 of record JAIEEY010000456.1, on the reverse strand, counting down.
ACTATACAATATGGGATTTGGATTCAGCGAAAGAAGAAGGAAAAATCCCAAAAGATTACAATGTGTACTGGGGATTTGAGGACAAAAAGTTATATGAATTTGCAAAGGAAAAATTGGTGCTGCTTGCGGAGGAAGACAAGCCTTTTAATTTCTCCATGCTTACAGTTGATACACATGCGGGAGGGGGGTATAAATGCGAGCTATGTTCCAGTGTATATGATAATGATTATTTGAATGTTTGGGCATGTGCTTCAAGTCAAGTATATCATTTTGTAGAGTGGATAAAACAGCAGGATTTTTATGAAAATACAGTGGTATATATTGCAGGAGACCATTGTAGCATGCAGGCGGACTTTTTGGACGGATATTCAGTAGACAAGTTTGATGGAAATACTAACAGGAAAGTTTATAATGTGTTTATTAATTCCAGAATAGAACCTCATCGAAAAGAAAACAGGAGGTTTACAACCATGGATTTGTGTCCAACTATACTGGCAGCAATGGGAGTTGGCATTGAGGGTGATCAAATAGGATTGGGTACTAATCTATTTTCTGACAAGAGTACATTGGCAGAGGTTTATGGATATGAAAGCATGTTTTCTGAAATGAGAATGAAGTCTAATTTTTATGATAATGAGATACTATACGAGAACTGAACAGGGGGAATTAAGATGTTTACGTATTTGATCATTTTAGGAACAGGAGCAATAACGTTTGTTATCGAAAAGAAACTGACAAGAACACAGAACGAAAAAAGTATTTTTATGTTATTTGAATATTTGATGTATACGGTTATTAATCTGGCATCAACATATTTAATTCTTAGTCCAATAGGAAGAATTACTATAGTGCAAGCGAACACAGGCATGTATGAGGTTGTGTATGGCAGTTCGGCAATCGTTATATCATTTGTCCTAGCAATAGTATGGGGGCTTACGTTTGCTTTTATAAACAAAAATGTGAAGTGCAGTATAAAGATTGATGAGCAGTAGGGGTATAAGTTTAGAATGAATAAATTGATGAAAGTTATCAAATTAGCAATTATACTTTTGATCTTTTTGATTATCTTTTTTAAGATAGAGGAAATAGCGGACTGTATTGCCGCTGTAAAGGCAAAAATATTTTCCAACGTTGGGCAGCAGAAAAATGCAGTAATGACAGAAGTTGATTTTTCGGAATATAGTCCTCTTATTGATGAGAAAGATGCATGGTATTGTAATAATTCAATTGTTGCGCACGGGGGGGGGGTATATATGGATGTATATATAGTAATAGCTTAGAAGCTATGGAGTTATCTGTTCAAAATGGAATCAACGTAATAGAGGTTGATATGATGATCAGTTCAGATGGTCAAATCATTTTAAAGCATGGCTGGGATGTGGACGAGCAAGGAAATGCCATAATAGAGTCCCATGATGAATTTATGAGTAATAATATTGATTGCTTATATACACCAATGGATATTGAAGCTTTATTTGAATTTATGGCAAAATACGAAGAACTTTATATTGTAGTTGATGTCAAAGGAGGACTGGAGATATATGAGCTCATGATAGACATGGCAAAAACTACAGCGCATGAGAAAATGCTGGATCGATTTATCATACAGATATATACTAGAGACGAGTATGCAGACATGAAAAGGATATATCCCTTTAAAAATTATTTATATACACTCTATGCAAGTGATGATAAGGATTTTAATGGAATTGCGGCATTTTGTCTTGACAATAATATTCATGTAGTTACAATGCCTGTCGGCTGGGCTGCTTCTTCTGGAAACGAGATTGATGTGTTCAAGGAACAAAATATACATGTGTATGTCCACACTGTAAATGATATGTATACAGTAATTGATATGAATAGTAAAGGGATATTCGGATTTTACAGTGACTATCTCAAACCAGAGGATTTTGAAAAGGCAGGGGTAAAATGTCAGGGAAATTCGATAGATTCATAAAAGGAAGCTCTTTTTCAAGAGGATGTTCTGGTATATGTGGCAGAACGGGATGGGATACTGTGAAGCAGTGTAAAAGCTGAGTGAAGGTTGTTTTAAAAGAATTAAAGTAAAAGGGATTGTGGGAATGAATATCGTAATTATACCAGCTTTCTTTCGAACGAAGGACAGACCAATGCTTGGAAGCTTTTTCTGGGATCAGGCACTTTGCCTTAAGCGAGCTGGTCATCAGGTGACAATATTATACAGTGACACGTATTCGGTAAAATGCATACGAGAATATGCATTTTATGCAGAAGCGACATCTGAGGAGTGTGAAGGCATTAAAATATATCGTATGAAATTATTTTGCCCTCTGAAGCACGGTATGGAAGGGCACCGAGAGGCCTTTACAAGGGGAATACAGCAATTATATGAGAAATGTAATCTGGAGAATGAGCGTCCTGATGTGATTCATGCACACTGCTGTGTGTGGGCAGGGTATGCAGCAATGAGATTGTCTGAGAAAACGGATATTCCTTATGTTATAACAGAACACGCGACACTGTTTGAACTTCATAAAGACAAGATTAGCAAATCCAATGATAGATATATCAGACAGGCATTTGAAAACGCAGCAAAAGTGATCTGTGTGAGTCGTGCGTTTGCAAAACTCATATCGGAATATCGGATATCTGGTGACATAGAAGTGATTGGTAATGTTGTTGATTTTGATCAGTTTAAGCCTTGTAAGAATGAGCGGCACAGTGAAATACGCTTTTTGACCATATGCTATATGAATACCAAAGATCAACTACTGAAAAAGGGTGTGGATATTTTATTAAAAGCATGGCGGGAGTTTTCCGGAAAATATGATACGGCAAAGCTTATTATCGGTGGCGGTGGACATGCTATGCAAAAGGTGATAGAATGGTGTAAGGAGTATGGCGTAGAACAGACAGTGGAGTTTGTGGGTCAATTAAGCCGTGAGCAGGTGGTGGAGCAGATGCAATTGTGTGATGTGTTTGTACTGCCAAGTCGATATGAGACTTTTGGTGTTGTTTATATAGAAGCGATGGCGTGTGGAAAGCCAGTGATCGCGGCGGCAAATGGGGGACCGGATGATTTTGTAAAGGATTTTAACGGAATATTGATTCCTCCAAATAATGTTGAAAGGCTTAAAAGTGCTTTGGAACAAATATATAGGCAGTATGAGTATTATGATGCAATTACAATAAGAGAGTGCGTTCAAAATAAATTCGGCGCTCTTGAGATTGCTAGACAGCTGTCTCAAATGTATAGAGAAGTTGTTAGGAAAGGATTGTAGGAAATGTAAGAAATATTTGTGTCAGTACTTACACCATGCTATAACAGTGAAACTACTATCGAGCAAACGTTGACAAGCATAGAAAATCAAACTTTATTCATCTTCATGATTTTCTGCCAGAACAGATGATTACACATCCAACATGCTTTGTTACGAGACAAGAGTATACTAAGTTTGTTGTGTTCGATACACAATATCGTTCGGCGGCTGATTACGATCTGATGTTTCGGTACTGGGAGTCAAGGCAGGTGGTTTTTACGCCAGTTATGAAGGTGATGTTAAATTTCAGACTGGATGGTATTTCGTCTAGCCAAATGGGAGTACGCTAAAATGCTTTGATACATTATTAGCGAGGTTATATGTCAAGAAAGAGATATTATTTTATTAACCTGAAAAGTCATCTGTATGAGAATTTGCATTAAAATGATTGAGAGGTATCATAATTGAAGTTGGTCAATGAGTGGATCAAAAATACTTGTAGAAAATTGAATATACAGTTTAGAAAGATAGATCCAAGACGCAGTGAAAATATTGTTTTGGGAATTAATCAGAATTGTCTGAAAAAACAACAAAATATTTTGATTAGTTATATGGACTATGATAGAACAGCATATTCCATACGTCATGCCAAAGTGCATACAAATCTGCAGGAAATGTTTCAAATGATCAAAATTCTGATTGATATGGATTTTTGCATTGATGTTTGTGGATGCAATAATCAGGAAGCTACACTGGAAATGCCATCAGATTATTATGACTATATTCTTGGTTTTGGAGATATGTTTAGGCTTGCCAAGGAAAGAAATCCGAAGGCATATGCGATTATCTATATGACAGAGAATCCATATGCTATATCGTATGTAAATGAGCAAGAGCGAATTGTATATTTTTATGAGAGAACTAGGAAAAAAGTACCCTTTACCAGAACAGGGAAGTTTTATGCAGAAGGTGATGAGGAACTAGCGGATGCAGTAATCTGTCTTGGAGAAAAGAAATATTTTAAAAATAAAACAGTATACCGTGTTTATCCAAGTGCTTTTAAAAATGAAAAATATGTCAACAATATCCAAGATGATCGCAGGAGTACAAACTTCCTAGTCTTTGGTACAAAAGGCTTCATTCACAAGGGAAACGATCTATTGCTTGAGGTCTTTGCAAAACATCCTGAATGGAGTCTATATCTTTGTGGTAGTAGGATTGCGCAAGAGTGTAGGAAGATAGGGATGGCGTTGCCACAAAATGTGTTTGATTGTGGGTTTGTCAATGTGGATTCCGAGAAGTATCTAAAACTTGTCAGAATATGTCCGTTTGTTTTGCTCCCTTCTTGTTCTGAGGGAATGTCGACGGCACTGATGACATGTATGCGGCATGGATTGATTCCTGTCACAATGCGGGGAACTGGTATGGATGAACTGGAAACTTATTGTGAATATTTTGAAGGATATCTGATTTCGCAAATTGAAAAGAAAATTTGCGAGTTGGTTTCTATGAATCCCATGTATATAACAGAACGAAGTAATCAAATCTATGAGTATGCAAATCAGAATTTTGTTCTGGAAGAGTACACTAAAAATCTGAAAAAAGCTTTGGAAACTATCATGAGAGTTAAAAAGGAGCATTGACTCGATAGATTTGCGGATGAAACTAGTACATCATTGTGGGAATAATGGTCAATGCATTCCATGCCTAGTTATGTCATTACTAAGTTGTTGTCAGTTGATGATGCCACCGCATTGTGTTCTTCCTACATCTTATCCTGACACAATTGTTAAGCACAGTTTATCAACATTATTTATGCATACTCTGGGGTGCATAGAAATACTATGTTGGCCGGAATCAGGGAGCTTCAGTCTTCTTTTTATTCATCTTCTGAAAAGGAAGACAGCCTTACACGTGTACGAATTGAAGGTGGAGGGCGTAAATCAATTACTGCCACACAGCCGGGAATACTTGAGGATTTGGACAGACTGGTTGACCAGGAATCTTATGGGAATACTGAAAACCCGCTGCGTTGGACCACAAAAAGTACCCGCCATCTTGCAGATGAATTACAAAAACTGGGATACAAAATCCAACGTGACAAAGTTGGCGGCCTTCTTTAAGAACTGGGGTTTAGTCTACAGCAAAATAAAAAAAATGAAGCAGACTGGAAAAGAGTCTCCTGACCGCGACAGCCAGTTTCGGCATATTAACAGAACATCACTGGATTACCTGGACGCGAAAGAACCTATAATTTCCATTGACTGCAAAAAGAAAGAAAATATTGGCAGCTTCAAGAACTCCGGCGACGAGTATTCACCAGCAGGAAGGCCGACAGAGGTTTTAGACCACGACTTTCCCCTTCCGGGAAAAGGAAAGGCTGCACCATATGATGTGTATGACGTATTAAACAATGAGGGCTATGTCAATGTCGGCGTCAGTTCTGATACGGCTGTATTTGCAGTTAATTCGATAAGGAACTGGTGGTATTATATGGGGACAGACAAGTTTCCAAATGCCCGGCGTCTCTATATTACGGCTGATGGAGGCGGAAGTAATGGGAGCAGGTGTAAGCTGTGGAAAGTCAAACTTCAAGAGCTGGCAGACGAATTACTAATTCCTATTGAAGTATCACATTTTCCACCTGGCACCTCCAAATGGAATAAAATCGAACACAGAATGTTCAGCCAGATCAGCAAGAACTGGAGGGCTAAACCTCTTGAAACGCTAGAGATAATGAAAAAGTATCTATATCCCCCATTTGAAATGGGGGCCGAGGAAAAGCCGTAGCGTTACCTAGAGTAAAAAATCCTCCTATGTTATAATGATATTGGTTTCGCAGGCCATATCAAAACATAGGAGGTATCCAAAATGGATAATCAAAGTATACAACATACTCGTTGGAATTGCAC